>SSFI01000067.1 GCA_008015325.1 Rheinheimera sp. | reverse complement strand
GAGAACGACAAATGTCGATTATCAACAGCAAAATCAAGCCATTCAGCGCTCAGGCTTTCCATCAGGGTAAATTCATTTCTGTCACTGATCAGGACCTGATCGGCAAATGGTCAGTGGTATGTTTCTACCCGGCCGACTTCACGTTCGTGTGTCCGACTGAATTAGGCGATCTGGCTGATTTCTATCCAAAATTCCAGGAAATCGGTGTGGAAGTGTACTCAGTGTCTACTGACACGCATTTCACTCACAAAGCCTGGCATGACGCTTCTGAAACTATCAAGAAAATCAACTACCCAATGGTGGCTGACCCAATAGGTGCTATCACCCGTAACTTTGATGTGATGATCGAAGAAGAAGGTCTGGCCCTGCGCGGTACTTTCGTGATCAACCCGGAAGGTATCGTGAAAGTTGCTGAGATCCATGACCTGGGTATCGGCCGTTCTGCTGCCGAGCTGTTCCGTAAAGTTCAGGCTGCTCAGTACGTTGCAAACCACGACGGCGAAGTATGCCCGGCTAAATGGACTCCAGGTGAGAAGACACTGGCACCATCTCTGGATCTGGTAGGCAAAATCTAATCCGGCCTTACTGATGCATTGAACAAAACAGCCGGACTTTGTCCGGCTGTTTTGTTTTTACCTGACTATAAAATCGTTTTTGAAGTTTAATCTATAAAACAAATTGAATTAATTCGTTTAATTCGTTTTATAAGATTGATTGTTTTGCCTAAGATAGCTTTATCAAACAGAAACATCGTTGCCGCCACTTTAAATCAGCTGCAACACACAGCATTCGCCATGAAGAGGAACTCAGCATGTTAGACAACAACTTAAAATCAGCATTAAAAGGCTACCTGCAAAATCTGAAGACGCCGGTGGAGCTGGCGCTTGCTTATGACCAAAGCGAAAAGGGTCTGGAGTTAAAAGCTCTGGTGGATGATATCGCCAGTCTGTCTGAGTTGATTGTCGTGACGCAAAACGCCACAGCCAGCCGCGTACCTTCAATGCAGGTTCGCTCACAAGCCAAAGGCACTGTGCTGACTTTCGCCGGCGTGCCGATGGGCCACGAATTTACTTCGCTGGTGCTGGCGCTGCTGCACTCAGGCGGTCACACCATTAAAGAAGAAGCCACGGTGCTGGAGCAAATTGCGGCGCTGCCAGGTCCGCTGAATTTTGAAATTTACGTGTCACTGAGCTGCCAAACCTGCCCTGAAGTAGTGCAGGCACTGAATCTGTTAGCCGCAGTGAACCCAAATATCACCACCACCATGATCGACGGCGCTGTGTTCCCGCAGGAAGTGGCAGATCGCAACATCATGGCAGTGCCGACAGTGTACTTAAACGGCGAGCAGTTCTCGCAGGGTGCGATTAGCCTTGGCAATATTCTTAATAAGGTAGATGCGTCGGCGGCAACACGTCAGGCTGAAGCGCTGGCGAAGAAAGACAATTTTGATGTACTGGTTGTTGGCGGTGGCCCGGCAGGTTCTGCTGCAGCGATTTACGCAGCGCGCAAAGGCCTCAATACTGGCGTGGTGGCTGAACGTTTCGGTGGCCAGGTGGCTGATACTGTTGGTATCGAGAACTTTATTTCGGTGAAAGAAACCGAAGGGCCGAAGTTGGTGGCGAATTTAGAAGCGCACGTGCGTCACTATGAAGTCGACATCATGCACAGCCAAAAAGCAGTGAAGTTATCGCAAAACGAATTGTTTGAACTGGAACTGGCCAACGGCGCAGTACTGAAAGCTAAAACCGTCATTCTGTCGACCGGTGCGCGCTGGAGAGAAATGAATGTGCCGGGCGAAAAAGAATACCGCGGTCGTGGCGTGGCTTATTGCCCGCACTGTGATGGCCCGCTGTTTAAAGGCAAACGTGTCGCCGTCATCGGTGGTGGTAACTCAGGGATTGAAGCGGCGATTGACCTGGCCGGTATCGTTGAGCACGTTACAGTGCTGGAATTTGACAGCAAACTGCGCGCCGATGCCGTGCTGGTGAAAAAAGCCCAGTCGATGGGCAATATCGACATCATTCTGAACGCGCAAAGCACCGAAGTACTGGGCGATGGCAGCAAAGTGACCGGTATCAACTATACCGACCGCGTCACCGGTGAAGCCAAACATGTGGCGCTGGCGGGTATCTTTGTGCAAATCGGTCTGGTACCAAACACTGAATGGCTGCGCGGCACGCTGGAACTGACCAATCGCGGTGAAATCATCGTCGACAGCCATGGCCAGACGTCGATGAAAGGGGTGTTTGCTGCCGGCGATGCGGCCAATACGCCGTTTAAGCAAATTATTATTGCGATGGGTTCAGGCGCGACAGCATCTTTGGGTGCCTTCGATTACCTGATCCGCAACTCTTAAGTTGTCAGCACTTTAGTTGTAAGCACTATCAGCAGCCAGCATCATCCTTGGCTGCTGAGTTCCCTGCCACCGCAGCATCGCTGCGGTTTTTTTATTCGCGCCATCCATGGCGCTCACCTTTCAGGTCAACGCTTTGCGTTGTTAAAAATTGCTCCGGGCAATTTTCCGTGATGTACAGGATGTACGGTACAGTGAAACCGGGATCTCAATAGGCCAAAAGTTTGGCCTATTGCCGGTTGAACGCCATTCCCTAAGGGAATGGCGAAAATGCAGGGAGCAATTGTCGGCTTAAACCGGGATCTGCAAATGGACCCGCTCAGGCACCTGCGCCGGCATTAATTTTCTCCACCAGGCATGATGCAGAGCAGGGGCGAAGCTCAGCTGTGATAAATCAACCGCAGCACCAAACACCGGCGTGATCAGCTGTGCCTGATAGGCCTCAGCGGCAACAGCCAAGCGCTCCAGCGGCTCAAACCAGGCATGCATGGCAAGGTCAAAACTGCTGTTGTGGACAGGCACCAGATAAGCGGCCTGCAAATCCAGATGGGCGCGCAGGCTTTGTTCTGGTTGCATATGGATGTCGGCCCAGAGTTCGTCATAAGCGCCTGTT
Source organism: Rheinheimera sp. (assembly GCA_008015325.1). GTDB lineage: Bacteria > Pseudomonadota > Gammaproteobacteria > Enterobacterales > Alteromonadaceae > Pararheinheimera. The sequence continues at coordinate 3,351 of SSFI01000067.1, read as the reverse complement.
TCAATCATCGCTACATCTATCGGGCCAAAACGCCGGGCTATGTCGGCAAAACCACTGAAATAACCACTGTCACCACTGAAAAACAGTCGTTTCTGGCTGGATTCAATGACAAAAGATGCCCACAAGGTTTGGTTTTTGTCATTTAAACCGCGGCCAGAGAAATGCTGTGCCGGTGTGGCGTGCACAGTTAAACCAGCAAATGCTGTCTGTTGCCACCAGTCCAACACCGTGATCATCTCCGCAGGCACACCAAAACGACGTAAATGCGCGTCGACACCCAGCGGCACAATAAATCGTTTGGTTTTAGGAATTAACGCGCGCACGGCCTGTTTATCCAGATGATCATAATGATCGTGTGAGATCAGCACGGCGGCAAGTTGCGGTAAATCATCTGTTTGCAGCGGCAGGGCGTGAAAACGTTTTGGCCCGAGCCACTGTAGCGGCGATGCTCGTTTGCTGAACACCGGGTCCAGCAGCAGATATTCACCATCGAGACGCAGCAACACAGAGCTGTGGCTGATTTTCAGCAGCATGTCATGGCTGCCGGATAAATCTGCCGATTGCACCGGAATGGGTTGGCGCGGTGTTTTGTCGGCCACTTTTTGTGTCAGATAACGCCAGATAATTTGGCCAAGTGCAGCGCTGCCATCCTGAGTGTGCGCGGTATTGCGGAATTTGCGGCGCATAGGCGCCGCTGCGCTGTCAGACCGGGAAAAAACACAAGCTTTATTGGCGATACTCATCAGAGGCTCCTGCTGCTGGCGGTTAAGTATTAAAAGTAAACTACACGGTGTAGTTTAGTGCTGAAATAGCAAAAGTAAACTGCTTAGTGTAAAATTTTCTGCAATAGTGTCAGGCGATAGCCAGAAATAGTTCTGGCAATAGCGCGGGAAAAGAGGGGCATGATGGAACCTGTAGGTCGGTCAGCACAAAAACGTCAGGCGGTGGTCAGTGCTGCTTTGGCTGAATTTAAAGACAAAGGTTTTGTCGGCGCCAGCATGGACGCCATTGCCGAGCGTGCGCAAGTGTCCAAACGCACTGTGTATAACCACTTTGCCAGCAAAGAGCTGTTGTTCAATGAAGTCACCGGCTCGTTCTGGGTACAAACCAAACAAGCGGCCAGCTTAGAGTTTGATGCCAGTCGCGACGTCACAGAGCAACTACTGCAAATCGCCCGCTCGGTCTGGGCCGTGTATCAAAGTGAGACTCTGATTGAACAGGCGCGGATAGTGCTGGCGGAACTGATCCGCCAGCCGGAACTGGTGGAGCAGGCCCTGGCGCAGGTTAATAATCAGGAATGTGGTTTGTTGCCGTTTTTACATCAGGCGGTGGCGGCCGGCGTTTTACAAATCCCGGATATCAAAATCGCCGAAACTCAGTTCTGGGGCCTGATGAAAAGCTTCGCTTTCTGGCCAGCGGTGTTTCGCTTTCACGATTATTCGGCGCAGGCCGAACAAGTTTTGCACAGCAATGTGCAGATGTTTGTCCGGCAATATTTGCCCGGCTGACAGCCGCTTTTACGGTTCCAGGCTCAGCATTGGGTTTGGCGTCGCAGCAGTCAGATCCGGCAATATAAACTGGGCCTGCAGCTGTTGAAATAAAGCCGGGCGATATTGCTGCAGACGTTTCAGTCTTGCCAGATGCGATGGGCGCAGCCGTTCTGTTTCCTGCAGAATAAAAAACAGCGCCGGGTACAGTTGTTGCTGCAGGTAACTGGCATCCAAAGCCAAATCCAATGCGTCCGGGCCTAACGGATTTTGCTGCAGTGGCACTTTGGCGTTAATCAATAAACTCACGGCTTCAGCGCTATCGGCAAAGGCCAGCGGGTATAAATTGCGGCCTTTAGTATCGGTGATGCCGAGGTCAAAACCCTGTTGCTGCATGGCTTGCCAGTGTGTGCTGCCGTCATAAGTGAGCATGTGTTCGAGCTGACTGACCGCCAGGCCATTTGGCCAATGTTTGGCCCATGCTGGTCGCGCAGACAATGCAAGCAGTAAGGCCGCAGCTTGCTCTGGAGACGGATTTTCCGCGATGGCTTTGACAAAATCAGCTTCATTGACGGGTACGTCATAGGACGTCAGCAACGCTGTATCCTGCTGTTGCCAGTAAAACGCCAATAACGCAGGGTCGAGCTGATGCAACAGCGGTGGCAATTCGCCAGCGCTATGTTGTTGCATTAGCTGGTCCAACTGATTAACAACTTCGTGCTCAGACCATAAGCCTTGGGCTGTTTGCGCAGCATCCTGTTCGGCCTGACATGCGGTTTTTAATTGTTGCTGCTGTTGGTCAAGCAGCTGATATTGCTTTAGGAAATTCCGCAACGGTTCAGGCGCCGGCAGGCTTTGCAGCGGCATCAGCTGCTGGGCTTTGGCGAGATTGATCAGGTTTTCGTCATAGCTGATAAAACTTGGTTCACTTAAAGCGGAAACCTGCAGAAAAGCCCTGCCGTTTTTTGCTGTGTTGAGTTCCCCATGCAGCGGATAACCAAGATTTTGCAGGAATTGAATAGTTGATTGTTGGCGTTGCCGGCGCTCAGCGTCGTTCCAGCCTTGTTTCCGCCATGTACTGCTAAAGGCAAGATCCAGTGCACTGAACAAACCGTCTTGACGGCTTGGCAGAATTTGATAACGAGCGAGGAGGGGCAGCAAGTCGTCTCTGAAGTGATACACCGCGAGATCGGCCAGATTCAGCATATTGTGCCGGCTTTGCAGATCATCAGTCTGTTGCAGGAGCTGTTCTAACTGTTGGGCGCTAAGTTGCTCACCAAGCAGCCCACTGTAATCTCTGGGTAAAAAACGCAGACCTGTCAAAGCTTTGTCAAATTGCTGTTGATGCAGTGCCAGCAACAGCAAGATGGTTTTTGGCTGAAAATTATCCAACCGACCTGACGGTTCCAGATACACCAGCTCGATTTCTTCTGCTGTGCGCAGATAATCAATTTTTTCCTCAGGAGCAAACCGTCTTAACCCCTCGAAAAAAACACTGTACGCCTTTTGCTGAAACACATGCGTTATCAAACTACCTTGATAACGGCTCAGCGCATCCAGCAATTCAAACTGCAGTTCAGCCTGGCGTGGGCTCAGTGCTTTATCTTGCGCCGGCCTGTCGCGCAGCATCAGCAATAACTGTTCAGGACTGTCGTCTTGTTGCAGCCGTTCATACAAATATTGCCGGATGGCTTCACGCTCAGGTGTTTTGTGCCAGTCCTGATCGTGTAGCACTTGCTGGCAAACCGGCGTTGTTCTGGCCACTGTCGTGTCCGGTTGAGTGGTGGCGGACACTGCGATTGCAGGCTGTGCGACGCCTGTGTCGACAGCTGTGATCTGCTGTTGTGGCTTTGCTGGCTGGTTC
>SSFI01000095.1 GCA_008015325.1 Rheinheimera sp. | reverse complement strand
TTTATATCATTACCTTTAAAATGTAATGTTATCACACCTCAATCAGGTAATTTGCTATGACGTTTCGTATATCCGCCCTGAATTTCGCGCTAGGTCTGGCGTTGGTTTCTACTACAGCAACAGGCGCCGAATTGCAGCTACAAGGCAAAGTTCTGAATGAACAAGGCCAGCCGGTCAGCAATGCCAAAGTTCACGTGCATGGTCGCCAGCAATATGTGTATACCAACGCTGCCGGTGAATTTCGTTTAACTGTGCAGTCCGGCGCCGAAATCCACATCGCCGCTAAAGGCTTTAACGATCAGTTTGTTAAAGCAGAACAGCCCCAGTTACAAGTCGCTCTGAGCAAAGGCAGCATTGAGCATTTACGCGTCTCAGCAGCTGGTTTGCATCATTATGATCTGGATATGGCGCAACCGGCTTCGGTATTAAGTGGCGAAGCCTTACAACGCCGGCAAGAGCCCACTATCGGTGAGACACTGAAATTTACCCCAGGCGTGCACAGCAACTATTATGGCCCGGTCGCGGCAGCACCGGTGATCCGAGGTTTAGATGGACCGCGGGTGAAAGTGCTGAGTAATGGCCTCGACAGCGCAGACGTGTCACGAGTGGGCCCGGACCATGCGATTTCCGCCGATGCCATCACCACGGAGCAAATTGAAGTGTTACGCGGCCCAGCCACTCTGCTTTATGGCAGTGGTGCTATCGGTGGTGTAGTGAATCTGGTGGATAACCGCATTCCACGCCAGATGCGTAGCCCGCAAACCGTCATTGATACCAAATATAACAGCGTTGCCAATGAAAGGACTGCTGCGCTGGCGCACGACGGTAGCCAAGGCGAATTTGCCTGGCACTTCGATGGCTACGATCGCCAGACTGATAACTTTGATACGCCGACCTTTACCAATGATGAAGGTGAAACGCTGGATCAGATTGAAAATAGCCAACTCGATAATCAAGGACTGAACCTTGGCGGCAGCTGGGTCACGACTGACGGCCTGATTGGGGTCTCTTATGGCCGGATCAACAGCCAATACGGCATTCCGGGCCATCACCATCATGGCGAAGAGGAAACCGAGTCAGCAGACGAGCACACCGACGAAGGCGTTTATGCCGATTTGACGCAAAACCGTTATGGTCTGGCGGCCGAATGGTATTCCCCGGTGAAAGGCATTGAAACTATTGCACTACAGAGCGCTTACACCGACTATCAGCACGCAGAAGTAGAAGGTGGTGTACCTGGCACCCGTTTTGAAAACGACAGTCTGGAAAATCGCCTCAGCATTGAACACAGCGATTTCTTGGGCTGGCATGGTCTGGTCGGCCTGCATCAGCACCAAAGTGATTTTGCCGCCAGCGGCGAAGAGGCGTTTACACCGGCAACAGATACTCATAGCAATGCTTTGTTTATCCTGGAAGAAAAATCCTTTGGCGATGTGCAGTGGCAGCTTGGCGCGCGCTTAGAGCGCGTCCGTCATACGCCAGTCAACGGCGAGCACGACACCTCGCATGATGACGAAGAGCACGAAGAACTGCTGCTAACGAAATATTCAGCAACAGCATCCAGCTTATCCTCGGGCCTGGTCTGGCAATTTGTACCGGGTTATCAGTGGTCGCTGCAGCTCAGCCACTCAGCACGGGCGCCTGGTGCCAGTGAGTTGTTTGCCAATGGCCTGCATATCGCGACTCAGGGCTATGAGCTCGGTTTGGGTTATGAACTGACAGAAGATGGCGATATCCACTTCCATCCAGACTCAGTTGAGAAGGAAGTAGCGAACAACATTGACTTAGGTTTTGCCAAAACCAAAGGTGACCTGACCTTCAGTTATAACTTCTTCCTCAATGAAGTCGATGATTTTATCTATCAGGCCAATACCGGCCTGACGATGGCACAGCTGCATGCCCATGAAGAGCATGAAGGTGAAGCCGAAGATGAGCACGATCATGGTGATTTCACGGTTTACCAGTACCGTCAGGCCGATGCCCGGCTGTATGGCGCTGAATTTGCCCTGACCTGGCGCCTTGCCCCGGCGCAGCAACTGGAGTTCTTCGCTGACAGCGTGCGGGCAGAATTGAAATCCGGTGGCGACCTGCCGCGTACACCGCCGATGAAAGCCGGTGTGTCGTATCAGTATCAGGGCGAAAACTGGTCAGGGCAATTTGGCCTGACACATTACGCCAAACAAGACAAAATCGCTGTGGATGAGACAGTCACGGCTGGTTATACGCTGGTGGATGCCAATGTCAGCTACGACTTTGACCTGGCTGCGCTGGACTTAACCGCCTACCTCAAAGCAACCAACCTGACGGATAAGCTGGGTTTTGTGCATAGCTCTTTTGTCAAAGAAGACGTGCCTTTACCGGGCCGCTCGCTGGCTTTGGGCCTCACTGCCCGCTTCTGATAGGTTTTCATGATGCAAAACGGCAGCTATCGCTGCCGTTTTTTTATCCTTGCTAGGCCTAACTCATACTGTGTAAACCCAGCTTGTTGCCGGCGACGTCGAGGAACATACCGATAAACCCATGTTCACCAATCGACATCTTTTCCATCAGCACGGTACCACCGGCCGCAGCAATCTTCTCTAACTGTGCCCCTACTTCAGCACAGCCAAAATAAATAGTGACGCCGACGGTGGCAGGTTCCACATCCGGGCCCTGCACTAATGCACCAGCCGACCCGGGTTTACTATGATCGGCGGCAAACATTGCCATGGTGTAAGGCGCCATCTCTAGAATTTCAAACTCAAAGCCAAAAGCCTGCTGAAAAAACTGCTGATTTTTCGCAAGATCCGGCGATGGGATCTCAAACCAGCCCACCGGATTGTATTCAATACTCATAACTCGTGCTCCTGTCAGAAAGGGGCCTGCAGCTAACAGTAGCAGCAGGGACTTTTTCTGCAAACGCGTTTATCACATCCGCTTACCCAACCAGATTAAACCGGGTTTATGGCATCAGCTGCAACAGTGCTTGTAATGGATGTTTGGGTTTAAATCCCTCATAACGCTTAACCTGACTGCGACAAGAAAAGCCGGTAACCAGCAACAAGTCCGGCGCCGTCTGTTGCACCGGGCTCGCCCAGCTTAAATCATATAAAGCGCGGCTATTGGTCTGATTTTGCGCTTCGTGGCCGTAAGTTCCGGCCATGCCGCAACATCCGGTGGCAACCACCTGCAAAGACAATCCGGCCTGCTGGAAAATCTGCTGCCAGCTTTTTTCCGTTGCTGGCAGCGCGGTTTTCTCGGTGCAGTGTGCCAGCAGCTTAAAGCTGCCTGAGCTCTGCAGCGCTGGCAACTGCTGCCCGACCAGCCATTCATGCAACAGACTGACTTGATAGTCGCCACGTGCGTTGCCAAGTGCTTTGACATATTCGTCGCGGTACACCAATACCAAAGACGCATCCAGCCCCAGCAATGGCGCACCAAGCCCGCTAACCTGCTGTAAAAACTCGCTGGCGTTATGTGCCGTTGCGGCAAATTCGCGTAAAAAACCTTTGACGTGCTGCGGTTTGCCGTTTGGTAAAAATGGCAGCAACACAGGATCGAAACCGAGTTTACGCAGCAAGGCCATCGCATCAGCGACCAAATCCGCCTCGTAGAAACTGGTAAATGGGTCTTGCACCAACAACACTAATTTGGCTTTGTCTGCGGCGGATAGCGCCTGCAAAGCCGCTAAATCAAATGAGCGATATTGCTGCACGCGCTCCGATAACACAGGGGTCGAGAGCAATGGCGTATCGACATAGCCCACCACTTTTTTCAGCAACCAGGCCACCGGCGCCAATTTGACCAAGCCGTTGACCAAGCCCGGCGCTTTGGCCAATAACGGTGCTGAGCGCTCAATATTGCCGACAATATAGTCTTTCAAAGGCCGCAGATAGCGGCTGTGATACAGCTGGATAAATCGCGCGCGAAAAGACGGCACATCCACTTTAATCGGGCACTGACCGGCACAGGCTTTACAGGCCAGACAACCTTCCATCGCCTCCATCACTTCATGCGAAAAATCTGCTTCGCCGCGCCATTTGCCAACAGTATTTTGTACTTTTTGTACCAACGCCGCCGGACCACTGCTTGCCTGCATCAACTGCTGTTCTTGTGCCAGCACATCAACGCCCTGCTTTTGCATCAGACGCAGCCATTCACGCATCAGACCAGCCCGGCCTTTCGGGCTATGACGGCGGTCCTTGCTGACTTTACTGGACGGGCACATCGGCGAGTTTTCTTCGTAATTAAAACACAGACCGTTGCCATTACAGCTGGTAGCCGCTTCGAAGCTCTGCCGTACTGCGGTTGGAATTTGCCGATCGAAATAAGCGCGTTTTTGACCATCTACACTGACAAGTTGATCCTGACTTTGCCACGGCGTACAGATTTTGCCAGGGTTCATCCGGTTCAGCGGGTCAAAGACACCTTTGATTTTGCGCAGTTCTGCAAAGAGGGTTTCACCAAAAAAGGCCGGGCCATATTCGCTGCGATAACCTTTACCATGCTCGCCCCACATCAGGCCGCCGTATTTAGCGGTCAGCGCGACCACCTGGTCGGAGATAGTCCGCAGCAGTTGTTCCTGCGCCGGATCACATAAATCCAGCGCAGGCCGCACGTGGAGCACCCCGGCATCGACGTGGCCAAACATGCCATAACTCAGGCCATGGCTGTCGAGCAATGCACGAAACTCCATAATAAAATCAGCCAGATTTTCTGGCGGCACTGCGGTATCTTCGGTAAATGGCAGCGGCTTTTGCGCACCTTTGGCATTGCCCAGAAGCCCCACTGCTTTTTTGCGCATGGCATAAATCTGCAAAATGGCTTTCGGGTCGTACGTCAGCTGATAACCGATAATGCCACTTTGCCCGGTCGCCACCGCTTCCTGCAGCCGTGCTTCAAGCTGTACAACTTTTTGCGCCATGCCGGCATCGTCTTCGTCATTAAACTCAACCATGTTAAGGCCGAGCATAGTTTTATCCGGCACATCTTCAATATAGGCTTTCACCTGGTGCCAGATAATGTCCTGCCGCGCGAGGTCCAGCACTTTGCTGTCGACGGTTTCGACCGAAGTGGCATTAGCCGCCACCAAAAAAGGCGCGTTACGTAGCGCACTTTCAAAACTGTCATATTTGACGTTCACCAGGCACTTATGCCGCGCTATCGGCGTGACATTGAGCAGCGCTTCAGTAACAAAACCAAGCGAGCCTTCAGAGCCTGTGATGACGCGGCCAAGGTCAAATTCAGTTAAATCGGCATTAAACACATGTTCGAGGTCATAGCCGGTTAAAAAGCGGTTCAGACGCGGGAATTTTGCAAGAATTTCAGTGCGAAAATCGCGGCAGGTCTGCATCACCTGACGATAAATCCGGCCTTCCGGCGTGTCCTGCTGTGCTTTGTCAGCAGCGGCGGCAATCGGCATCGGTGCGGTTTCAAGCACAGTGCCATCCGCCAGCACTGTGGTCAGCGCCAACACATGGTCGCTGGTTTTACCATAGACCAGTGAACCCTGCCCTGAAGCGTCGGTGTTGACCATACCGCCAATAGTGGCGCGGTTTGAAGTGGAAAGGTCCGGCGCAAAAAAGAAACCATGGGGTGCTAAGAAAGCATTAAGCTGGTCTTTAATCACCCCAGCCTGCACCCGCACCTGCCGTTTTACCGGGTCAAAATGCAAGATAGCGCGCATATGGCGGGATAAATCGACAACGATATGTTCAGTCAGCGACTGGCCGTTGGTGCCGGTGCCGCCACCACGTGGTGCAAATTTCAGCGCAGAATAACGTGGCTCAGTCGCCAGCCGGGTCAGCAATTCAACATCCTGCTGCTGGCGTGGCAACAACACCGCCTGCGGCAGTGCCTGGTAGACACTGTTGTCAGTTGCTACAGCTAAACGGGACGCGTAACTGGTTTCAATTTCACCAGCAAAACCAGCTTGTTGCAGCGCATCACAAAATTCTGCAACAACCGGGACCAACATCTGCTCAGGACTTAACTTCGGGATCATAACACTGAAAACTGAAGGCAAAGGGACCCCGAGTATATCACCGGCCTATCAGTCAATTAAGACCGATTTCGGCTTTTCAATCACAGTTTTCTTAATCTTCCTGCCGCTTTTGCAGCACTTCACCTTCAATTACCAAACCTGAATTCCCCTTGGGTTGCTGAACAGGAGATTGCCCTTGTCCGGCCGTATTAATGTCGGCCGGTTCAGCGCCCGCTTGCTGCTGACGAAATTGCTGCATATGCGCTTGCATCTGCCGCATCAGTTTGCGTTTTTTCCACCAAAGATAAGGCAGCAACAATACCAGCAAAGTGGCAACAATCATTAGCAGCCAGACGCCAAAAACGAATAAAAACAAGGCGCCGGCAATGAGTAACAATAAACTGAACCAGCTGGCCGGTCGGCCACTTTTAAACTGAATAAATACCGGACCTTTTTGGCCAAAACCGGGCATACCAACCTCAGAAATTTGCTGACAAAAATTACTTGCTAACGATATGGGGACGCATTGCGCGATCTCCACTGTATAATTGTAAATGTTTGCGACAGTATTACTCATCGTACCATGTGCGGTGCAGGCCATACCAAGATTGTACCGCGCGCCAGGCTCTGCTTTACTGAGTGCATCTCTCTGGCGGAGACGATCATGCGCTGGTTCTTGTTGCTTTTTCTCATTGCTCCGCTCTGGGCCTGTGAGCTCAAAGTTCAGGTCAGCGACTTTCCGCCTTATTCCTATCAAAAAGATGGTGAATGGCAAGGTAGCCGGGTGGTGTTGTCACAGCGCCTCGGGCAAAAACTGAACTGTACTGTGCGCTTTTTAGACGTGCCCTGGGCTCGGGCCTTGCTGCTAATGCAACAAGGCGACATCGATTTAATGTTTAACCTGACGCCAACCCCGGACCGGCAACACTTCATCTGGTTCAGCCGGCCGCATCATCTTGAGCGCCTGGCCTTTGCAACGATACTACCCGATCAGCAGTGGCAACAAATCAGCACCATTAACGCTTTAAGCAAATTTCCCGGCACTATAGCCCTTACCCAAGGCAGTTTTATGGGCGCCGAGATGCAAAAAATGTTGCAACAGCCGGAATTTCGGCAAAAAACTATCGAGGTTGCAGAACGTCGGATTAAAAACGAGCTGGTACTGAAAGACCGTGCTCAGGGATTAGTCGAAGATTTAGATTATCTGCAGTTCGCCAGAGCGAATTTTCCCGAGTATCAGCAGCTTTACATCACACCGCTGCGCCTGACACAAACCAAAGTTGCAGCCGGATTCAGTAAGAAATCTGTGCTGGCCATCCAGCGGCAAGAAATAGAACAAGCGATCGCCGAACTCGATGAAGCCGGGCTCTGGTTCAACGGATCGCCCTGAATGTAAAGAGCCGGCCCTGGACTGTTTTCTGCTCAGTGACACCCGGTAAAAAGCCGCTTTGCAGCGGCTTTTTGTACTTTGCTCAGGGTTTTACTGTGACGTTACAGCGCTCGAGCTGCCAAACCCGCTCTACGTAGTCTTCAATCGACCGGTCCGAGTTAAATTTCGCGACACTCGCCGTGTTCAGCATGGCTTTACGTGCCCAGCCACTGCGATCACGATACCAGCTATCGATTTGCTGCTGGGCTTCACAATATGAAGCAAAGTCCGCCAGCACCAGATAATGATCACCGCCTTCCAGCAGGCTGCGTTTAATTGCAGCCAGCTCACCCGGTTTACCCGGCGTGAAATAATCGGTTTCCAGCCAGTCCAGAATGGCCTTCAGTTCCGGGTTATTCAGGTAATAATCATGTGGATTGTAACCTTGCTGGTACAGCGCTTTGACTTCGTCCACCGTCAGACCGAAGATCGCGATATTATCAGCACCGACTTCTTCGGCAATTTCGATATTGGCGCCGTCCAAAGTACCAACTGTCACTGCACCGTTGAGTGCGAGTTTCATATTGCCGGTGCCTGACGCCTCTTTACCGGCTGTAGAGATTTGCTCCGACACATCGGCTGCCGGGATCATTTTCTCGGCAAGGCTCACGCGGTAATTCGGCATAAACACCACTTTAATCCGGTTTTTCACCCGTTTATCGTGGTTAATCTTGTCAGCAATTTTATTGATGGCGTAGATAATTTCTTTCGCCAGTTTATATCCGGGCGCTGCTTTGGCACCAAACAGGAACACACGCGGCACCATATCGTAATCCGGATTTTGTAAAATCCGGCGGTACAACGCCAGAATGTGTAGCAGATTTAGGTGCTGCCGTTTGTATTCGTGCAGGCGTTTAATTTGCACGTCAAACAACGCATGCGGGTCAATGTCCACACCGGTCAGCTTTTTCACTTCAGTGGCCAGTTCGGCTTTGTTTTGCTGTTTGATTGCCATAAAGGCATCCTGCATCGCCGGGTCGTCGGCAAATGCTTTTAACTTAGCAAGTTCAGTTAACTGTGTCGGCCAGGTGGTGCCGATAGTGTTGTCCAATAACTTCGCCAGGCGTGGGTTACAGGCTTTTAACCAGCGCCGTGGTGTTACACCATTGGTGATATTGGTGAATTTATCCGGCCACAGCGCAACCATTTCCGGGAATAAGTCTGATTTCACCAGCTGCGAGTGAATTTCTGCCACGCCATTGACGCGGAACGAACCGACCACACACAAATGGCCCATCCGAACCATCGGCTCGTGCCCTTCTTCGATGATCGATAACTTGCGTTTTTTCTCGACATCACCCGGCCAGCGTACGTCTACCTGTTCGACCAGGAACCGGCGGTTGATTTCGTAGATAATTTCCAGGTGACGCGGTAACACTTTTTCAAACAACCGCACCGGCCAGCGCTCCAGCGCTTCCGGCAACAGCGTGTGGTTGGTATATGCAAACACATGCTGGCAGATATTCCAGGCGTCATCCCAGGTCATCTCTGCACGGTCAACTAAGATCCGCATCAGTTCCGG
>SSFI01000133.1 GCA_008015325.1 Rheinheimera sp. | reverse complement strand
TTTCTGCAGGGGTATAGCCAAGCGGTAAGGCAGCGGGTTTTGATCCCGCCATTCTGGGGTTCGAATCCCTGTACCCCTGCCATTAAATTTAGTGGCAGTATGGTCATCAGTTCATACAATTAGCGCCACAAAATTTCTGCAGGGGTATAGCCAAGCGGTAAGGCAGCGGGTTTTGATCCCGCCATTCTGGGGTTCGAATCCCTGTACCCCTGCCATTATTTGATAACCCAGCTCCGGCTGGGTTTTCTTTTTCTGGTGATCTGTAATTAATTCAGATGCGCACCAAGGTTGATAGCAAAGCTGTCCCTGCCAATAAACTGCTGTGATAACAGATCGCAAGTGTTGGTCTGCCAGACCTCAGACGAAGCCCAAACCGTTTTTCTGCTAAGACATAAGCACCCATCAAGCCAAACCACGGAGCGAAAAACCAGACAAAATCCTGACGCACCAGCAAGGTTACTGCATCATGCAACACACCATTGCCAACGAAGGTTAACCACAATGCCAGAGATTGCGGGAGTTTGCGCTGTAGCGGGCGATACAGCCATAGCTGCAAATAAAAACCAAACAGCGGATTCCAGATCTGCCAGAACCGGCCGAAGCTGCTGGCGGTAAAAGAACGATAGAGATTTTGCCGTAACTCGCCGCGGCTGCCGACCGGTAAACCGGTACGACGTGCGGCATAATCGCGCCAACTCAGACTTTGCATTCAATGCGCCCGGTGATGAATCAAACCGCAGCATAAAACAGCATAGGAATGCAGAGCAAGGCAGAAGGTGCAAGTTACCTGAACAACAGAGACTGTTGGCTCAGACCAGACCCGCCGCATACTTCCCGACATAAGTTTTCAGCGGCCCGGCTTTCGCGGCGACCTGTAACCCGAGCCGGCGCAGCTGTGCTAAAGGTTTAAGCTTGCTGCTGAACACCTGATAAAACACATCCATCGCCGACATCATCAGTAAGTTCGCTTTGCGTCTTTCCCGCTCGTATTGGGCTAATAACGCCGGCGCAGCCAAATCGGCACCTGCAGTGAACTGCTTTATTAATAATGCTGACAGGCATTCGGCATCCGCAAACCCAAGATTCACCCCCTGCCCCGCCAATGGATTGATGGTGTGCGCCGCATCACCGACCAGCACCAGCCGGCCTTTAACATATTGATTGGCATGACTGCGCGTCAGCTGAAAATACCCTTGTTTGACGACGCTGAACTCACGCAGCGCTGCCGGGAAATGCTGTTTGATCTGCTGTTCGAGCTGCTGTGACGGGAGTGCTGCCAGCTGCTGAATACGCAGATGATCGTCATACCAGACTAAAGACGCTTGCTTGCCCGGCAGTGGCAAATAAGCCCGCGGGCCTTGCGGCGTAAACTGCTGCCAGGTCATCGACAATGCGTCATAGCTGGTTTTAACGTGCACCAGCAAACAGGCTTGTTTGTATTGCCAGCCTTGTGAGCCAATACCCGCCAGCTGTTTTAGCTGCGACTGCGCGCCGTCTGCGGCGATCAGCAACCGGGCTTTGATCTCGCCCTGATCAGTCTGCAGACAAGCGTGATCTTCGAACTGTTGGTACCCGCTGAGCTGCACCGGACAAAACTGCTGAACAGTGTCCGGCAGTTGCTGCCATAACGCTTGCTGGATATGTAAATTTTCAATGATATGGCCAAGGTGCGATTCACCCAGCTCTGCTGCGGTAAAATCCAGGGGGGCTGCATCACCTTCAAAAGCCTTTAAAGTGGCATACGGCGCGAGACGCTTCACCGATAATTGCTGCCAGGCGCCCAGCTGTTGCAGCCAAGCTTCGCTGCGCCGGTTAATCGCACTGACCCGCAAATCAAAATCGCAGTTATCCGTCAACACGCCAGGTGTTTGCCGCTCCAGCAGCGCGACTTTTATGCCGGCTTGTGCTGTTGCCACCGCCAAAGCCGCGCCGACCATACCACCACCGACAATTGCAATATCAAACACACTGACCTGCCTTATTCATGATGACCATCAACCACTTATCCTGAAACGGTATTTTACGCAGCTTATGCGCCCGAAAGCTGCGATAAATCACAAAATGACAAATTTTTTCGCGCCATGAACAATAAAATGACCCAGACCGGTCTTTCTCATCCACACCTATTTTGCTCTTTCTGCCTAAGGCCCAAGTTATGACCCGTATCTATAAAATGTTGTTGTCCATCCTGCTGCTTTGTACTTTTTTTACCGCTGCAGCAGAGATCGCGTTAAAGCCTGAACAAATAAAACCTTTATTAAACGGCCAGTCAGTGCCTGCCGGATTACAGGTGCAGGACAGTGCAGGAAAAAATGTCGATTTGTCGGCGCTGTTGACCCAACAAAAAACCATTCTGGTATTTTATCGCGGTGGCTGGTGCCCTTATTGCAACACGCAGCTGGCTGGCCTGCGCGATATCACGCCGCAGCTGCAAAAGCTGGGTTACCGCATTTTAACCATCAGCCCGGAACTGCCGGCCGCCAGCGCCAAGTCCGAGCAAATGACCAAAGATGCTACTCTTAATTATCAGCTGTTGTCGGACGCCAATCTGCAGGCATTACAAGGCTTTGGTATCGCCTATTACATGGACGCCGCCACCGAAAAAACCTACAAAAATACTTATGGCATCAAGCTGACTTACGATGAGACCGGTCAGGCCGTGTTGCCGGCCCCGGCGGTTTTTATCATCGGCAAAACCGGCGAGATCCAGTTCAGCTATGTCCACATCAACTACAAAACCCGGCTGCAGCCACGTTTGTTGTTGCTGGCTGCTGAACTCGCCAACCACTAACCAATAATCAATAACGCCGGAAAAACCGCATAAAAACCTGATGATTATCCGCGAATGGCGCATAGAAATTCGCGGATAATTCACCACTGACAAGCTGCAGAAAATTCAGCAGAATTTCATTGACCGCCGGGTGAAAATCCGGCATTTTGCGCGGCCAAACTGCATTATGTGCCAGTCCTTTGCGCGTCGTCAGTCTTTGCTGCGACGATGATAAGTGGCTAAAGTAATGTGTCCGTTTTTGTTCTTTTGCCAGGAGATGCTTTGCATGCGTAAGGTAACTGTTGCTGCCACTCAGATGATCGGTGGCTGGAATGTGGAAGAAAATATTGCCCGCGGTGAAAAACTGGTGCGTGATGCCGCTGCGAAAGGCGCGCAAATTATCCTGCTGCAGGAACTGTTTGAACGTAACTACTTCTGCCAGAAACAAAAACCAGAATATTTAGAATTCGCTACCCCACTGGAAAATAACCAGGCCGTGGCGCATTTCACAAAAATCGCTAAAGAGCTGAATGTGGTATTACCAATCAGTTTCTATGAGCGTGCCGGCAACTGCCTGTACAACAGCGTCGCCGTGATTGATGCCGACGGTTCTTACCTTGGCACTTATCGCAAAAGTCATATCCCGGACGGCCCGGGTTACAGCGAAAAATACTATTTCACCCCAGGTGACAGTGGCTTTAAAGTCTGGGACACCGCCTATGCCAAGATCGGTATCGGCATTTGCTGGGATCAGTGGTTCCCTGAATGTGCCCGCGCTATGGCACTGATGGGTGCCGAGCTGCTGTTTTACCCTACAGCCATTGGCAGCGAGCCACATGACCCGACGATTTCTTCGCGCGACCACTGGCAGCGCACGCAACAAGGCCATGCCGCAGCCAATCTGGTGCCACTGATTGCATCCAACCGCATCGGCACTGAATCCGAACAGGATTTCTCTATCACTTTCTACGGCAGCTCATTTATTGCCGACCAGTTTGGCGCCAAAGTACAGGAAGCCGACGAAGTCAGCGAAGCCGTATTGGTGCATAGCTTTGATTTAGACGAGCTGGCACACATCCGCCGCAGCTGGGGTGTGTATCGCGACCGCCGCATCGATTTGTTTGACACTTTGCTGACCAAAGACGGCAAAACAGTGCCAAAGAACTCGGCGCAATAAGCCGGTCACAGGTTCACAACTTCCCTTTCAGGCCAGAACTTCTGGCCTGTTTCGCTTTCACCGGGTCTTGAACCCAGCCGCCTGCATGTTGAGGACGGCATTTCAGAAGGATACAGCTACAGTGAGCGGATATATCTCTGATCGCACTTTAACCAGCACACCGCGCGCCGACGGTTTTTATATGCCAGCCGAATGGGCACGGCACAAACAAACGTGGATGGTCTGGCCTGAGCGCACCGACAATTGGCGGATGGGCGCAAAACCTGCACAACAAGCCTTTAGCGCAGTGATCCGCGCCATCGCCCGCTTTGAGCCGGTGACGGTGATGGCGTCGGCCAATCAGTTCGCTAATGCTCAGGCACAGCTGAGCCTGGAGCCAACGGTACACCCAATCCGGGTCGTCGAAGTCTCCAGCGATGACGCCTGGTGCCGCGATACCGGCCCGACTTTTGTCACTAACGGTAAAGAAGTGCGCGGCATCGACTGGACATTTAATGCCTGGGGCGGCCTGAACGGTGGCCTGTACTTCCCTTGGCAGCGCGATGATCAGGTCGCGCAAAAAGTATTGAATATCGAAGGCCTGCCGCGTTATCGCACTGAAGGTTTTGTGCTCGAAGGCGGCGCTATTCATACTGACGGCGAAGGCACTTTGCTGACTACTGCCGAATGTTTACTCAATCCAAACCGCAACCCGCACCTAAGCAAAACACAGATTGAGCAACAGCTCAGCGATTACCTCGGCATCGACAAAGTGATTTGGCTGGAAGAGGGCATTTTCAACGACGAGACCGATGGTCATGTCGATAACATGTGCTGCTTTGTGCGGCCAGGTGAAGTGCTGCTGGCCTGGACCGATGATGAAAATGACCCGCAATATGCCCGCTCGCGCGCTGCGCTGACAGTGCTGGAAAACAGCACAGACGCCAAAGGCCGGCCTTTTATCGTGCATAAACTGCCGGTACCGGGCCCGTTACTGGCCAAAGCGGAAGAATACGCCAGCGTCGACCTGACCGGCGCCGCTGTACCGCGCGAAGCGGCAGCCCGCTTGGCCGGTTCTTACATCAATTTTTATCTGTGTAACGGCGGCTTAATTCTGCCCACCTTTGATGACCCGATGGATAAAGTGGCCGCAGATATTCTGGCAAAGGTATTCCCGCAACATCAGGTGGTGACGGTACCCGGCCGGGAAATTCTGCTTGGTGGTGGTAACGTTCACTGCATCACGCAGCAACAACCGGCTTAAGTACAGCCCTCAAGTGAAAAGGCGCCTGGTGGCGCCTTTTTAACAGCTAATGGACAGACCAATCAGCTGTCTTTTTTCTTCGCGATATATTGGTCCACCACCCGCTCCAGAATGGCCAATGGCATAGAGCCATTTTGCAGAACCACATCGTGGAAATCGGTCAGCTTAAACTTATCACCCAGCTCTTGCTGTGCTTTGCCGCGCAGTTCCAATAACTTCATCATCCCGACTTTATAAGCACAGGCCTGGCCGGGCATCACGATGTAACGCTCAATCTCCGACTCGACGTCGGATTTTGCCATCCCGGCATTGCCGGACATGTAAGCAATCGCCTGTTCGCGCGTCCAGCGTTTGTGATGCAGACCCGTATCAACCACCAGCCGGATGGCGCGGAATAACTCGGCCTGCAGCCGGCCTAAATCACCAAAGGGGTCGTCTTTATACAGACCAAGTTCCGCCATCAGCCGCTCGGTGTAAAGCGCCCAGCCTTCTGCATAAACAGTAAAAGGCAGAATATTACGGAAAGTTGGCAGCCCCTTCAGCTCCTGCTGGATCGCAATTTGGAAATGATGGCCCGGAATGCCTTCATGCACGGCCAGCGTTTTCATACCAAATTTCGGTGTGGCGCGGATGTCATACAGATTGGCGAAAAACACCCCCGGACGGGAACCATCCATCGCTGGTGGATTGTAATAAGCGCCGGCCGAGGTTTTTTCAGCAAATTCCGGCACGCGCTGCACGTCCATCGCCGCTTTGGGTCTGATATTAAAAGCTGGTGTCAGTTTGGTTTCGATATCGGCGATAATGGTTTTGTAATCTGCCAGTATTTGCTGCCGGCCTTCATTACTGTCCGGATAAAGGAATCTTGGGTCGTCGCCTAACGCTGTCATCATCTGGGCGACATTGTCACCGCTGATGCCCTGCGCCTGCAGAATAGCCAGCATTTCCTGCTGAATACGCGCCACTTCGTCGAGCCCCATCTGGTGGATTTGTTCCGGCGTCAAAGCTGTGGTGGTGTGTTGTTTCAGTGCATAGGCGTAATACTGTTCGCCGTCCGGCAACTTCCAGACGCCATCATCAGTCGTTGCAGTAGCCACAGTATCTGTCAGATAACCCGTCAGCTTTTGATAACCCGGTAATACCGATTGTTCTATCGCCGCTTTGACCTGAGCGGTCAGGCTGCTGCGTTCGGCTTCCGTCAGACCTTCAATTTTGCCAATGGCGGTGGTGAAGTGCGTATAGAGCAGTTGCTGCTCGACTGCGCCGGCCGTCAGCCCTTTGACTTCGCTGAGTACTTTTTCCAGCACAAAACGCGGTGGCACCACGCCTTTGGCGGCGCGGATATTTAAGTCCTCCACCACCTGACCAAACACCCGGTCAAACTGGCTTAAACGACTAATGTATTGTTCTGCATCGGTTTTATCTTTCAGCTGATGGGTGTTGACCATAAAACGCGGCAACATATTCTGCACACCGAACAGCTGATTAACCGGATAGCCGTGGTACCGCCATTTTTCACCTTCGGCCTGATGCGCCATAAACCATTCCAGCATGTCGTAGTTGAGCTTCTCGGCGTCGGTCATGCTGTCACGATCGTAACTGCGTAAAGTCGCCAAATCTGCTTTGAGTTTGGCAAACTGTTTATCGCTGCTCGCCTGCGAGCGGTCATCCAGTTCGGCGTTATGGCCGCGGATGCCGAGCCCTTCCAGCATGCGCAGCTGACTGAGCAGCTCGGGGCTTTCTAAGCCAAACTCTAAAAACACCCGCTCGTAGAAGACCCGGCTCGATAGCGGTTTAAACCAGATAGCATTAACAACAAAGGCTACCAGCAGCAAAAGTGCCAGCAATAATAAACGTCCAAGCCATTTCCACATCAAAGTTCCCCTTTTTTATTTTTATAAAACAGAAGCTTAAATAATATTGTCAGCCACAGCTTCCACCTTAACCAAGACTGCACAAAAAAAACACAATTAAAGCGGGACCCGTCGCATATTTTTTTTAGCGCTGTTTTCGATTAAACTAAGTCCCCAATGCAAAAGGTCCGCCCTGGATGGCAGAGCTGCTCAATTTAAGTAGTAGGAGTACTCAGTATGGCCAAAGCCTGTGCATGTCATATCTTGGTGAAGACCCAGGAAGAAGCAGAACAACTGAAAAAACAACTGGCCAAAGGCGCCAATTTTCAGGAACTTGCGAAGAAACATTCCTTATGTCCTTCCGGTAAAAAAGGTGGAGATCTCGGTGAGTTCAGACCAGGTCAGATGGTCAAAGCCTTTGACGACGTTGTGTTTAAAAAGCCGGTACTGGAAGTACATGGCCCGGTGAAAACCCAGTTTGGTTTCCACCTGATTAAAACCCTCTATCGCGCCTGAGGCGCAAATTCAGCGAGCCCTGCATGCAGATTATTCAGTGCCAGTATGAGTCCGACGCGGCGCAGATCCTCGAGATCTTTAACCACGCCATTTTGCATACCACGGCCCTGTATGAATACAAACCGCGCACGCTGGCAACGATGCAGCAGTGGTTCGCCAATAAAACAGCGGGTAATTTCCCGGTGATTGGTCTTAAAGCCGACGACGGGACTTTACTGGCTTTTGGTAGTTACGGCACTTTTCGTGCTTTTCCGGCTTTTAAGTATTCGGTAGAACATTCGGTGTATGTGCATCCGGACCATCAGGGCAAAGGCCTTGGCCAGCAGATGTTGCAGCTGTTGATTGAAGCAGCGAAGGCACAGGGTTATCACTTATTGATTGGCGGTATTGATGCCAGTAACAGCGGCAGCATTGCACTGCATCAGAAGCTTGGTTTTGTCCACAGCGGCACTATCACCCAGGCTGGCTTTAAATTCGGCCGTTGGCTGGATTTGGCGTTTTATCAGCTGACGCTGCCAACGCCGAAGCAACCGCAGGATGATTAGTTTGGGGTCAGGTCTTGAAACGTGCATTTTGGATGCATGGTTCAAGACCTGACCCCATTCATATGGTTCAAGACCTGACCCCATTCATAACGACATTATTCGTCGGACCGTAGATTTAACGCGGGCGTTTTTTTCCGGTCAGTTCGGCACGCAGCCGCGCTTTTTCCTGCGACAACTTGCGGTTATTGGAAAACTTCTTCTTCGGTTTGATTTCATCCTGCTCGTCGGCCGCTTTGTGCGTGCCTTTGCTGGAATGATTAAAGCGTGGGTCGTGTTCATAGCCGGGGAACACCTGCTGGGTGATGACCTGTTTGGTCAGCAGCTCAATCTCTTTAAGCATTGGCAAATCGTCCGGCGTTACCAGAGTCACCGCAAGGCCGACTTTACCGGCCCGACCGGTGCGGCCGATACGATGCACATAATCTTCCGCCTGATGCGGCAAATCATAATTGACCACGATCGGCAGCTCTTCAATATCCAGGCCCCGCGCGGCGATATCAGTCGCCACCAGCACCCGCACTTTGCCTTCTTTAAAATCCTGCAGCACCTTAGTGCGGTGGCCCTGGCTTTTATCGCCATGAATGGCCTGAGCATCAATACCATCCAGCTGCAGCTGCTTGCTTAAACGGTCGGCGCCAAACTTAGTGCGACTAAAAATCAGCACCTGCTGCCAGTTCTTTTTGCCGATGACTTCAGAAATCAGTTCCCGTTTGCGCTGTGAATCAACCCGGTACGCCAGCTGCTCCACGCCTGCAGCAGTGGAGTTGGCTTTGGCCACTTCTACCAGCACCGGGTTATCTAACAAAGAGTCCGCCAGCGTTTTGATATCCGGCGAAAAGGTCGCCGAGAAAAACAACGTCTGCCGTTTGGGCGGCAACTTCGCCATAATGCGGCGAATATCATGGATAAAACCCATATCGAGCATGCGGTCGGCTTCATCCAGCACCAGCACTTCCAGCTGATACAGGCTGATGCTTTGCTGATGCAAATGGTCGAGCAAACGCCCAGGTGTCGCAATGAGGATGTCCAGGCCGCCAGCGGCCTGCTCCAGCTGCGGATTCACCGATACGCCACCATAAAATACTGCGGTTTTCAGCGGCAGATGGCGGGCATAGGCGGCAACGTTGTCGGCCACTTGCTGTGCCAGTTCACGCGTTGGCGTTAAAATCAGGCAACGTACCTGTTTCGCCACTAGCGGCATGAGGTTGGTGCTGAGCTTTTGTAAAATCGGTAAGGTAAAAGCAGCGGTTTTGCCGGTGCCGGTCTGAGCACCACCTAACACGTCTTTGCCCTGTAAAATCAGCGGAATGGTTTGTTGCTGGATCGGCGTTGGCGTCTGATAGCCTTGTTCGGCGATGGCCGTTAGAATAGGCGGCGCAAGGGCCAAATCGGTAAATTGCATAACACCTCAAATAAAAAACCAGCTGCAGGAGCCGCATTGCAGAGCGCGATTATAGCAGAAACAGTCAAGGCATCGCAGTGGCAGCTTTATCTGGTGCGAACCGCCAGCGGCAGCCTATATGCCGGCATTTCGACAGATCCACAGCGCAGGCTGCGCCAGCATCAGGGCGAGCTGACCGGCGGGGCCAGAGCGTTGCGCGGCAAAGGCCCGTTGCAGCTGGTCTGGACTTTTGCTGCCTGTAACCGCAGTCATGCCAGCGTGTTGGAGTATCAGCTGAAGCAACTGAAGAAAGCCGATAAAGAGCGCTTGGTTCAGGGCCATTGGCAACCCGACTGGCTGCAACATATTCCAGCCTCCCCAGGCGCAATCGACTCACGACTACCAGCTTCCACCGAAGTCGCATAGGCAAAAACAGTCAAAACCGGTAATCTGCTTGTCAGGCCCGCTTTTTTTCACCTGAGACCCGTTGCCCCGTGGACAATTTTATCCTGATCCTGATTTACCTGAGCCTGGGTTTTGCCATGCGTCGGGTGCCGAAATTTCCGGCTGAAACGCCGGTCGTGCTGAACACTTTTGTCATGTATGTCGCGCTGCCGGCACTGGTGCTGCAGAAAATCCCATCACTGCACTTTTCCTGGGATTTGCTTATTCCTGCCTTGGTGCCGTGGATATTATTGCTCATCGTCAGCGCTTTGATTATCACGCTTGGCCGCCTGCTCAGCTGGTCGCGTGACATTATCGTGGCGCTGTTAATTGTGCTGCCGCTCGGCAACACGTCATTTCTCGGCTTCCCGATGATTGAAGCGCTGTTTGGCGGTGACTGGCTGCCTTATGCGATGATCTACGACCAAATTGGCTCTTTTGTCGCACTGGCGACCTGGTCGACCATCCTGGCGGCGCTGTATGGCGTGAACGCCGCCCAAAGCAAAGTATCGGCTGCGGCTATGGCGATGCGCATTCTGACCTTTCCGCCATTTCTGGCGCTTGTGGTCGGTTTATCGCTCAAAGCCTGGACTTATCCGCCGCTGCTGCAAACCACGCTGGATAATCTGGCCGCCACTCTGGTGCCACTGATTATGTTTGCGGTGGGTTTTCAGCTGAAATTTTCACTGGCCGGTGAGCGTTTGTCGCCACTGTTGAGCGGGCTTGGCATCAAACTGCTACTGATGCCACTGTTGGTTTTGGCGGGAGCTATGCTGCTGGGTTTATCCGGCAAGGCGGTGCAGGTGTCGGTGTTTGAAGCGGCGATGCCACCGATGATTTCAGCCGGTGCTATTGCGATGATGGCAGGCCTGGCGCCACGACTAGTGGCGGCGTTAGTCGGCTTTGGCCTGCTGTTGAGTTTTATCACGCTGCCGCTTTGGGCCTGGCTACTTCACCAGCTCTGATTTATCTCCGCGCTGGCAGCGGTCAGTTTTCTGCCGCAGCGCGGTCAAATCCGCCTGGTCCAGCAGCAACAACGCGGATAAAATGGTGTCGCTGACCTTGTGGTAAAAACCAATGTCAGCGCGCTCGAACGTATCAGTCGGTTGATGATAATCGACATGGTCCGGCACGCCGAAATAGACAAAAGGCACGCCTTCAGCGGCAAAGTTGCCATGATCACTGGCATCACTCCAGTCCTGCACCCGCCCAGCCAGTGTCGCGGGTCTGTCGTGACCAAACCGCAGAGCCACCAGACTGTCCTGTTGCAACGGCTGCAACAGCGGTAATAACGCCGGATGCTGATAGGTCCCCACCGCAAAGAGTTGCGCTTTGGTATCGCGGCTTAACATATCCAGATTGACGTTCAGCGCCAGCTGCGCTGGCTGTAACACCTTACCGGCAAACAATTGTTTGCTGCCGTGCATGCCCTGTTCTTCGTGATCCACTGCCGCAAAAATCAGTGAATGACGCGGCGGATGCGCCTGAAAATACGCCGCCAGCGCCAGTAAAGCCGCGACGCCTGAAGCATTGTCATCTGCCCCTGGATACATCCGCTCCTGATGCACACCGACATGATCATAATGCGCAGTGACCACTATGGCCGGTAACTGCGCGGCAGTGCCGTTGATTTTGCCGATAAAGTTCACGCCATCGCTTTGCCCGTCGGTCTGGTACTTCTGGGCAAAGCCGTCAGTGCCCGCAGGAATGAGGCCAAGCTCAGTAAAACGACGTTGCAGAAACTGCCGCGCCAGTTCACTACCGGGTTGACCAGGCCGACGGCCGGCCATTTCACCGGACGCCAATGTGCTGAAATCTGCCGTTTGCTGCAGCTGGTCCAGTCTTGGCTGATAACTGCTGCGGCTGATGCCCGGCTGAGCGTCGATGCGTGCCAGTTCGGCACGGGTTAACTGCTGCTGCGCGACCTGATAAAACGGCCACAGCGTGGCCACACAGACCACGCCGACCGCCAGCAACTGGCCAACACGCCTGAACCATAACGCCATCAACACACTCCTGTTTTTCTAAGCAACCCGCACTGCTTCGTGATCAAAAATGGCGGTTTGACCGCCATTTTTAAAAACATCACTTTACAACCGGTGCAATACAACCGGTACAATCAATAATCCCGCGCCAGTTGCAGTAACTTCGGTAAAAACTCTTTATCCATTTTCGCCAGTTCAATCTGCTCG
This sequence comes from Rheinheimera sp., assembly GCA_008015325.1. Lineage (GTDB taxonomy): Bacteria > Pseudomonadota > Gammaproteobacteria > Enterobacterales > Alteromonadaceae > Pararheinheimera. The sequence goes on along the minus strand of SSFI01000133.1, from coordinate 19,975 downwards.
TCTAATACGTCATGCAGAATTTGATCTGTTGTCAGCGGATTCGCCAGTACGATACGGAACACCACTGTATCCTGCCGATAATAGCGAGCCGGCGTCAAGCGCGTGCGCGAGACAAAAGATTTGCCCTCTTCGCGCTGGCGCTTCTGGATAAACTTGGTGAGACCGCTGAGCAAATCATTGAATTTTTTAAGTTTTTCAACATCGCCTAAGGCCTTGGCTTTTTGCATCGCCTGTTGTACCGGCGCTGGTACATAACGATAGGTCAGCAAACAAAGCTCAGGCGCTGTGACCAATTCAAAATCAGCATGTAAGTCAATCAGACCGGCAAAATAACGCGCTTTTTCTAAAGAGCGGTTAATCAGAATTTCATAACCTTTGCGGCCAATCACCTGCAAACAGGCGTGCACCAGCATCGCCATACCGGGACGTGAACCTTCTAAAGTCTGGCTGCCTAAGTCTTTTGAGCCTTTACGCAGGATATATTCGGCGTGATGCTCAATGGCATGCGCACTGGACGGGTGCTTAAACACCACCATACCAGCGCCCATCGGCACATACATTTGTTTGTGTGCATCAATGGTTACTGAATCGGCCAGCTCAATGCCTTTGAGCAGATAACGGTATTTCTCCGACAGCAAAGTCGCGCCGCCCCAGGCTGCATCGACATGGAAATGACACTGCAACTCAGCGGCCAGCGCCGCCAGTTCAGTCAACGGGTCAACGTTGCCGGTTTCAGTAGTGCCGGCCACACCAACAATCGCCATCACGCGGATATGCCGGGCCTGCAGCTCCAGCGCTTTTTCGCGCATTTTCGCCACATCAACTTTATTGTCGGCGTCGGTTGGAATGGCAATCAGCATGTCGCGGCCAATGCCCAATAAATCCGCGGCCTTTTTCAGCGAATAATGGCCGCGCTCTGATACCAGAATGGCCAAATCGTCATAACCATAATGCCGCATGGCGCGGAACAAACCTTCTTTGGCTACGCCTTTAAAGTCGCCGTCCGGCTTCAGCAGCCGGTTACGCGCAATCCACAGCGCTGTCATATTAGCGACTGTGCCGCCGGAGCAAAAAGCACCGAGTGAATGATTGGCGCTATGCTGCCATTTTTTGTAGAAACCTTCGGTTTCGCCGTACACCAGATGATGCATCATGCCGAGCACCTGGCGCTCCAGTGGCGTAAAGGCTTTGGATGTTTCGATTTTGACCAGATTCTGATTCAGTCCGACCATCATCTTCGACAGCGGCAACACAAAATACGGTAAGGCTGAGGTCATGTGGCCGATAAAGCTCGGTGCGGCAGTATGGACCGAGTGCGCCACCAGTTTTTGCATCATATTTTCGGCGTAGTCAGAGACAAAAGTCGGTTCCGCCGGGATTTGATAAGCCTGGAAATCCCGTTCAATCTGCCACAACGGTTTTTCCACTGCGACAATACTTTCGCGCAGGAAACCAGCCAGATTCTGCGAAATGTTTTGTTCGATGATACTCAGCGTCGAATCCGGTGCTTCAGGGACGGTAAAGATCCGCCACAGAGCCTCTTCCGACGCTGTCGCCAGTCGTTTGTTATCTGTCATTTATCCTCGCCGTGGTGAACTCAGACTCTGTGGTCTGTTGGCGCTTAAAAGCGCGTGGGCTCTGCGGTGGCCCAAAGGAAGCAATGTACTAAAACACATCACAAATGTCTTTAAAAAATATCCAGACTGGTCTGCGCAGTGTGCAAGGCCTTAATCCTAAAGGCTACAACCAACCTGCCGCAACCACAAAGCTGCGGCAGCAACCACTTATCAGCTACGCAAGCCGGTGCCGCGGCGGATCAACTGCATCGCGATGGCAAACAGCAGCACAATCAGACCAATCAGTACCGAATAAGCCAGCATCAGACTGACATCGGAATGGCCAAGAAAACCATAGCGGAAGGCATTGACCATATACACAATCGGATTGAGTGTCGACACGCCCTGCCAGAACTCAGGCAGCAGGCTCAGCGAGTAAAACACCCCGCCTAAATAGGTCAGAGGCGTCAGCACAAAAGTCGGTACAATGCTGATGTCATCAAAGGTTTTGGCATACACAGCATTAATCAGACCTCCCAGCGAAAATACCGCGGAAGTCAGTAACACAGTGCTGACGATAACCCACAAATGATGGATGCGGATATCGACAAAAAATAAACTCAGCACAGTCACAATCAGCCCTACCAGCACACCGCGCGCTACGCCGCCGCCAACAAAACCCAGCACTATAATGTAATTCGGTACCGGGGCGACCAGCAGCTCTTCAACGTTACGCTGAAACTTGGCGCTGAAAAAACTCGAAGCCACATTGGCATAAGAGTTAGTGATCACTGACATCATAATGAGGCCAGGCACAATGAATTCCATGTAGCTGAAGCCGTGGATGTGGCCAATCTGGCTGCCGATTAAATTGCCGAAAATGACAAAATACAGCGTCATGGTAATGGCCGGCGGTACCAGCGTTTGCACCCAAATCCGCAGGAATCGGTTGGTTTCTTTATTCAGGATGCTTTGCAGCGCAATCAGATATCTTGGTTTGAACATCAGTGTTTCCCCTCACCAATCAGGCTGACAAACAGCTCTTCCAGCCGGTTGGCTTTGTTACGCATCGACAACACTGTGATGTCCTGTGCTGCCAGCGCGGCAAATACGGCGTTTAAGCCCTGATTTTTTTCCACATCCACTTCAAAACTGTGGTCGTCGAGTTTGCGGGTAACAAAACCCTGCAGCGTCAAATCAGCGCGGCCAGACTGCAGGTCCAACACAAAAGTTTCTTTATTCAGCTTGCCCAACAAGGCTTTCATCGAAGTGTTTTCAATGATGCGGCCTTTGTCGATGATGGCGATATTGCGACACAGCATCTCGGCTTCTTCCAGATAATGTGTAGTCAGAATGATGGTGACACCCTGGGCGTTGATCTCTTTGAGGAATTCCCACATGGAACGGCGCAGCTCGATATCCACGCCGGCGGTCGGTTCATCGAGGATGAGCAGCTTTGGTTCATGCATCAAAGCCCGGGCAATCATCAGCCGGCGTTTCATGCCACCGGATAATTCACGTGAACGGGCGTGACGTTTTTCCCAAAGGCCAAGCTGCCCCAGGTATTTTTCCGCCCGAGCTAAGGCGACACTTTTTGGTACGCCGTAATAACCGGCCTGATTGACCACTATCTGCAGAAGAGTTTCAAACTGATTAAAGTTAAACTCCTGCGGCACTAAACCTAACTGGCTTTTGGCATCTTCAAGCTGAGTATCCGTATCAAAATCAAAGACTTTGACTGTACCGGATGTTTTATTGACTAAGGCACTGATAATGCCGATGGTGGTACTTTTGCCTGCACCGTTAGGCCCCAGCAGCGCAAAAAAATCGCCTTGCTGTACATCTAAGTCGATGCCATTCAAGGCTTTGGTGCCACTTTTATAACTTTTGTGTAGGTCACGAATGGATAAAGCCAGCGTCACAGCGTGTTCCTCTTTATCGCTAGGCGATTTCATCTGGTAATTGAACAGACCCGGTGAAGGGTCAGTCTTTGGTGGTGTGTGGCTGATAACCCCAGCGTGGCATCAGTTGCTGCGGCAGGCCAAGATGGTCCAGCAATCTCGCCACAATAAAGTCAATCAAATCCTCAATACTCTTGGGCTGATGATAAAACCCGGGCGCTGCCGGCATAATAGTGGCGCCCAGTCTGGCTAAAGCCAGCAGATTTTCCAGATGCAAGGCACTTAATGGCGTCTCGCGCGGCACTATAATCAACTGGCCTTTTTCTTTGATGACCACATCTGCCGCCCGCTCAATCAGGTTGTCGCTCATGCCATGGGCAATAGCAGCAACAGTGCCGGTCGAACAGGGGCAAATCACCATGGTTTTCGGTGCAGCAGAGCCAGACGCCACCGGTGAAAACCAGTCATCTTTGCCATAGACGGCCAATAAATGGGGCGCACAGCCAAAGATTTCAACCAGCTGCGCCTGGCAAGCCTGCGGATTGCCATTGAGTTTTAAATCATGCTCAGTAGCAAATACCACTTTGGCGGCACTGGAAATCAGCAAATGCACTTTGACATTCAGGCTCAGCAGCACCTGCAGCAGGCGCCAGCCGTATAAAGCGCCGGATGCGCCGGTAAACGCCAGCGTGACTTCGCGCTGTGAGGAAACAATATGTTGCTGTGTCAAATCATCACTCATCTGTTTTTTTAACGCCTTTTTGCCCGAAACCAGCTGCTCAGCATCGGTTTAGACCAACGCCTGTAATAACTTATCGTGAATACCGCCAAAACCGCCATTACTCATCACCAGAATAGAATCGCCGGGCTGCGCCGTGGCGACAATCCGTTGCACCAGCGTCTGGATATCCTGCTCCACAGTCGCCGGAATGGCGCAATGCTGGCTGATTTGCTCTGCCAAAGCACCGAGTGACCAGCCGCTGTTGGCAGGTTCAAATAAAAACACTTCGTCCGCTTTAGCAAGGGAAGCCGGTAACGCATCTTTATGCACGCCCATCCGCATGGTGTTCGAGCGCGGTTCCAATACGGCCAGAATACGCTGTTGGCCCACCTTGGCGCGTAAGCCGGCTAAAGTCGTTTCGATCGCGGTCGGGTGATGGGCAAAATCATCATAGACGCTGATGCTATTGACGACACCTTTCAGTTCCAGCCGGCGTTTTGGCGCGACAAACTGGCTCAGCGCTTCAATCGCAACCGCCAGCGGCACACCGGCATGCTGCGCTGCCGCCAGCGCCATCAGACCGTTGTCGACACTGTGCTGACCACATAAGGCCCAGTTCACCGTGCCTTTAACTTCGCCACGGAAACTGACTTCAAAGGCCGAGCCGTCGGCATGCAACAGCCGCACTTGCCAGTCAGTCCCACTTTGCTGCTGCTCACTCCAGCAGCCCATCGCCAGCACTTGCTGCACTGCCGCCACATTGGCTTGCGACAGCACCAAACCATTGCCAGGCACCAGCCGCAATAAATGATGGAACTGACGCTGAATGGCGGCTAAATCCGGGAAAATGTCAGCGTGATCGAATTCGAGATTATTCAAAATTAACGTGCGCGGCCGGTAATGTACAAACTTGCTGCGTTTATCAAAAAACGCTGTGTCATATTCGTCAGCTTCGATGACAAAAAACGGCGCCTCGCCTAAACGCGCCGACACGTCGAAGTTCTGCGGAATGCCACCGATTAAAAAACCAGGCTTTAAGCCAGCAAATTCTAAAATCCACGCCAGCATAGTGGTGGTGGTGGTTTTGCCATGCGTGCCGGACACCGCCAGCACCCAGCGGTCGCGCAGGACTGTTTCCGCCAGCCACTGCGGGCCTGAGGTATAAGGGATATTTCGGTTGAGGACATATTCTACGCACGGATTGCCGCGGGACATGGCATTACCAATGATGACTAAATCCGGCGCCGGCTCCAGCTGTACCGGGTCATAACCCTGGGTCAGACTGATGCCGAGTTCTTCCAGCTGTGTGCTCATCGGCGGATATACGTTGGCGTCAGAACCTGTGACCTGATGGCCTAAACTTTTGGCAATGGCAGCAATGCCGCCCATAAAAGTGCCGCAAATACCCAAAATATGAAGATGCATGAATTTGTCCTGCTAAGAATGGCCCGCCACTTTAAGCGCGCGCGGGCTTTTGCCGGTATTTTTCAGCATTGTAACAAAAGAAAAGCCGGCATTTTCGAAATAAAATCGGTGATAAAAATGCAATTTTTAGCCAGATTCTTTAAACTCTGGGCCCATTATCAAGTGCACGGTCAGATACACGGCCAGCAGAGCCCAAATAAAGCGACCAGCATAGCTCCAACCCTACACTAACAGAAGGAAATACCGATGCGCCGTCTGGCTCCTGTACTGCGACAAGATGGGGTCGATACCGACCTGATTGCTCTGATTAAAACCATTCTGGCCGCCTGCAAAGAAATCTCCTTCCGGGTCGGGCAAGGCGCATTAGCCGGTTTATTGGGCTCCACGCTCGATGAAAACATTCAGGGCGAGACGCAGAAAAAGCTCGACGTACTGGCCAACGAACTGCTCAAAGACATGATTCTGGAAACCGGCGTGGTCAAAGCCATCTCCAGTGAAGAGGAAGATCACACGGTTGCAGGCAATCCACAAGGCCGTTATCTGGTTACTTTTGACCCGCTGGATGGCTCGTCCAACACCGATATTAACAGCCTGATTGGCACCATTTTCTCGATTCTGCCCGCGCGTGATGACGTCGACGCCGCCGACGCCGCTCAGTTTTTACAGCCTGGCACAGCGCAACTGGCTGCTGGTTATGTGTTATACGGCCCTTCGACCATGCTGGCGCTGACCACAGGCCAGGGGACCCGCCTCTACACGCTGGATAAAACTTATGGCGGTTTCCTGTTAACGCAGGAAGAGGTCGCTATTCCGTCAGTCACCGCCGAGTTTGCCATCAATATGTCGAATCAGCGCTACTGGCAGCCCGGCATGCAGGCTTATGTCGGCGATTTGCTGCAAGGTAAAGCCGGCCCGCGCGGCAAAAACTTTAATATGCGCTGGATAGCCGCCATGGTCGGCGATGTCCATCGTATTTTGTGTCGCGGCGGTATTTTTATGTATCCAACTGATACCAAAGACCCAAACAAACCAGACAAACTGCGCCTGATGTACGAAGCCAATCCGATGAGCTTTCTGGTCGAACAGGCCGGTGGCGCCAGCTCCACCGGTTATCAGCGGATTATGGAGATCCAGCCATACGACATTCACCAGCGCGTTGCGGTGATTTTGGGGTCCAAACACGAAGTGGACAGCTGCCTGAAGTATCATCAGGCATGAATGAATAGAGCGTCCGACCAAAGTCAGGACGCACAACCATAGCGAATTTTAGTGTCGCCGGTATAATAGGCGTCACTGCGTTTCAATAGATAAGGAAGCATCATGAGCTTAAGTCTGGTCCCGGCGGGTAAAAATCTGCCAGATGAAATCAACGTCATCATCGAAATTCCGGCCAATGCCGACCCAATCAAATACGAAGTCGACAAAGACAGCGGTACTGTCTGGGTTGACCGCTTTATGGCCACGCCAATGTTCTACCCGTGTAACTACGGTTTTGTGAATCACACGCTGTCGCTGGATGGTGATCCGGTTGACGTGTTGGTGCCGACGCCATATCCATTAGTGCCAGGCGCGGTGATTAAATGCCGTCCGGTTGCTGTGCTGAAAATGGCAGATGAATCAGGCGAAGACGCGAAAGTACTGGCAGTACCTGTAAGCAAACTGACCAAAATTTATGACCACATTCAGGACATTGGTGACGTGCCTGAGCTGTTAAAAGGTCAGATCCAGCATTTCTTCGAGCGCTATAAAGAGCTGGAACCTGGTAAGTGGGTCAAAGTGATTGGCTGGGGCGACAAAGCTGAAGCCAAAGCAGAGATCCAAACCTCATTCGAACGCGCACAAAACAAATAATTGAGTGTTGTGTTGAAAGACAGGCCCGCTGCTGCGGGCCTGTTTCATTAATCTCACCAAATCGCGAATATTCAGTACTATCCCATTCTTTACATTCACAAATTCTGTTCTAATGCCCTGAGATTGCTGCGCCAATCCAAATTGCTGTCTATACTCGAAAGTGATTTCAAATCAAAGATATTCAAAATAATACCGGCCTTTGCGCTGATCCAACGGGGTAATCATCTATGGAATTTTTGCAACGCCTTTCGATTGCGAAAAAAATCTATTTAATCCCCCTCATCGGCACCCTGATGTTTGTGGTGTTTCTGGGGCTCTCAACCAAAACCGCTTTGAGTAACGTTAAAACTCTGGAAAGTACCAGAGACATCCAGTTTCCTGTGCTGCAAGCCTCTGAAAGCGCACTGGTGTCACTGGAGCGTTTGAAAGAATCACTGGCAAGCGCCGTCACTACCGGCGACGAGGAAGCGCTGAACGGCGCGAATAAACTCGCAGAACAGATGAAAAAACAACTGACCACAGTGGGCCAGCTGGAAACTGAAGTCAGCCGCGAAGTCGCTCAAATTTTGCAGTCTTTTGACGCTTATTACACCGTAGCATTTAAAGTGTCACAGGAAATGGTCAGCAACACCGCTGACATGACAACCATCGGTGAACGTTCACAGAAAATGAATGTGGATTACGAGAACACCGTAAAAAAACTGACCTCGTTCCGTGACGTCCAGCTCGTACAATTTAAACATTCCATCGACGACGCCAATAGCCAGGCATCACAAATGATCACCGTCGGTGTCATCATGATGGTGATCACTGTACTGGCACTGTTTGGCACTGCGCTGCCGGTGGTAAAAGGTATTGATAGCAGCCTCGGCCACATCATTCGCTCGCTGCGTGACCTCGCAAAAGAAGATGGCGATTTAACAGTACGGATCCAGACCAATTCAAAAGATGAACTCGGTGATTTAGCCTTCTGGTTCAACTCTTTTATGGAGAAACTGCAGGGGGTGGTGAAAGAAATCGTCAACACAGCGTTGCCATTGTCTTCGCTGGCCAAGGACTTACACCAGCTGACGGACGATACCAACCGAACTATCGCCGTGCAACGTAAAGCCGCCGATCAGGCCAAAATTGCTGTCGATGACATGAGTAACAGCGTCATCGCCGAAGCCAGCAGCGCCAATGAAGCATCCAGCGCGGCCAATGATTCAAATGTCGCCGCAGACCGCGGTCAGCAGACTGTCGGTGTAACGGTCAACAATATCCGTCAGCTTGCCAGTAATGTGCAGGAAGCTTCCGAAGTTATTCTGAAACTGGAAACAGATGCCAATCAGGTTGGCGCTGTATTGGATGTGATTAAAGGCATTGCTGAGCAAACCAACCTGCTGGCGTTAAACGCTGCCATTGAAGCAGCCCGCGCCGGTGAACAAGGCCGCGGTTTTGCCGTGGTGGCCGACGAAGTCCGCACTCTGGCCTCCAGAACGCAGAAATCAACTGAAGAAATTCAGAAAACCATCGAACAACTGCAATCTGCCGCCCGCTCTGCGGTGCAAAAAATGCAGCAAAGTACGGTACAGGCCGATCAGAGTGTCACCTCAGCCAATCAGGCTGGCGACTCCCTGCAAGCCATTACCACCAGTATCCGTCGTATTCGCGAGATGAATAAGCATATTGCTTCTGCCACTGAAGAGCAGCAAGTGATGGCCGGAACTATCGTGGGCCACGTGGTAGATATCGTCAAACACACTGAACACACTTCACAAAGCGCAGGGCATATTGCCAAAGCCAGCCGCGAACTGGCGAATCTGGCGCAGAACCTGGAAAACATCGCCCGGTTATTCCGTGTCTGATGCTCCCAAATGCTGCGGCTAATGTCGCTGCAGCATAAAAAATGCCGCTTGATGCGGCATTTTTTATGCTGCAAACTTTAGTATTTAAGGCTGCCAGCTACGGATAAATGCCAACAGCTCTGGCGTCGGCATCGGTTTGGCATACATAAAACCCTGCACTTCGTCACAGCCCATCGCTTTAACCACGGCGGCCTGTTCCGGCGTTTCGATCCCTTCAGCAATGGTCGATAAACCTAATCTTTTACCCAGGCTGACGATGGTTTCAGCAATAACAGAACCATTTGGCTTGGAGCAGTCGCGGACAAAAGCGCGGTCGACTTTAATCCGGTCCAACGGCAACTGCTGCAAATAACTCAGACTGGAGAACCCTATACCAAAGTCATCAATAGCAACCTTAATGCCGTGCGCTTTCAGCTGACTCAGCGCCTCGATGACGATTTTTGGCTCGTCCATCACCACGGATTCAGTAATTTCCAGTTCGAGCATTTGCGGGTCAATTTTTGTAGCCTGCACCGCATTAATCACGGACAAAACAAAATTCGGACTGCGGAACTGCGGCATCGACACATTCACGGCGATGCGCAGTGGCTCCAGCCCCTGCGCTGTCAGATAGTGAATTTGCTGACACGCCTGTCGAATGACCCAGTCGCCAATCTCTACAATCAACCCTGAGTATTCAGCTAAAGGAATAAAGACCGCCGGGGAAATATAACCGCCCTGCCCATCCGGCCAGCGCAACAACGCTTCCATCCCAATGATTTTGTTATCAGTGAGGGATATCTGCGGCTGATACCACAATGCCAGCTTATCCTGCGCAAAATCTTGTCTCAACCGGCGCAGCAAAGCCAGCCGTTCCGCCATCTGGTCTTCCTGCTCGACATGATAAAACTCAAAGTTTTGCGACAAGCTTTTTTTCGCCCGGTTCAGCGCGATATAAACCTGCTTCAGGATGCCAAGCCCCTGACGTACGGTGTCGATCAACCGGCAAAAACCAAAAGTCGCATTGATTTGTAAGCTATGTTCAGACGCCTGAAACGGCGTGGCAAAAACCGCATTTAACTGCTGCGGCGTTAACTGCGCTTCAGGGCCAATTAAACCAAACACGTCGGCACCGATGCGGGCGATCTGGGCGATATCACCAAATTTTTCTACCAGTCGGTGCGTCACCGCAACTAACAACTCATTGCCGACTTCCTGGCCTAAGCCGTCATTGACGTCAGAAAAATGGTCAATATCAATCAGCACTGCCACCGTCTGCTCCGGCGCCAGGCGGCGGGTTTCCTGCAGCAGTTGGGTGTATTCATTGCGATTTGGCGTTTTGGTCAGCGGGTCTATATATGCCGCGTGTTTTAGCTGTTGGAATAACGTAACGTTTTCATAGCCAATGGAAATATTACTGAGGAAAACCTCAATCAACTGACGATCAAAATCTTCAATTGGCCTGTTGGTTTCGATATACACTGCGGCGCTGTGCTCAGCATTTCCGAGGTACAACACAGTGTCAAAGGCGGTAAAAATATGGCGTTTTTCTGCCAGACATTGCAGGATTTGCTGAATAATCCGCTCATTGCCCAAGCGCTCCAGCTTGCACTTAATGTAGGGCGCGTAGTGCCCCGCCGCCCCCAATACATAAACATTGTCGCTGGCCGAACCATCATCTTCAATCTGCGCGCACAACACGCCTTCAGCATGCAGACCAATCAACGAGGAGATTTGCGTGACAACGCCTTCAGAAAACTCATGCAGCGAATGCTGTTCGAGTAAATTGGCACCGGCATTGATGATTTTCTGCAAGCCCAGCCGGTTTTGATTAATAGTACGAATTTGCTGATAAGAGCGGATCGAAGAAATAATTGAAGTAACCAGCTTGCTGCGCGTGAGCTCAGTTTTAGTCTTATAGTCGTTGATATCATATTCTTTGATCACACTTTCTTCCGGTGCATAACCGGGCTGGCCAGTGCGTAATACAATCCGGACTTCTTCCATGCCAAGTTGCTCGCGGATTTGTTGCACTACCAGCAAACCGGCATCATCGGATTCCATCACGACATCCAGCAGAATCACAGCAATATGTGGATTTTTCTTCAGAAACTCGATGGCGGCGCGGCCGGAATAAGCGTGATGAAATACCAGCTTGCGGCCCTGTACCAGTAAATCACTCAAGGCCAGTCGTGTGACAGTATGGATCTCTTCATCGTCATCAACAATGAGCAAATGCCACTCCCCAGTGACCTGAGGCGCAGGCGTAGCAATACTCTCATCTTCCGCGAGGAACAGAAAATCATCATCTGTTACTTTTGAAACCATTCAACGACCTTATCCTTAGAGTCTCACCGGGCAACACTGACTGGAATCCATGTTGTTGTGCCTGAACGGGTCCGTTCATACCACCTGTGAGCCAACATCAACGACTGAATTAGTGCACTCTTACACTATACTCTTAACTAAAAAAAGCAATCAATTTTACGCCAGTTTGTCGGGCGAACCGGCCTGAGCAGTCATTATGACCAAGCAATGACAGAAGTTTTTGCCGGTCAACAGTAGCGGCAAGTCGACAGCGGCCGATACAATGAATTTGCCATATTTGGGATAGGGATGCGCGATGAGTAAAGTTCAGCATATGTCGGGACAGCAGAGATTAAAACATCTCGCCAAACATCAGCTCGGTCAGGATTTGAACGCGCAAACCAAGCCCGCAGAAAATGCCGGCAATACTATTTCTATTCAGCAAATTCGCCATGCCCAAGCCGTGCACCAACAGCTGTCAGCCCGGGCAGGTGTGGCAACAGATTCGGAATTATCCGAAGACAGCATCCGCAGCCGTGCGGCCCGGCGGCGGCAGATGACACTAGAGCGGCAGCAATACAACCTGGAAAAAGTGATGGTGCTGGCGCAGGAATACTGTACAGACCAGGCTATCAGTCAGGATATAGACCCCGACTGGTTTTATCATTACTGCGAACATGTACAGAATATCTCTGCATTGGCGATGCAAAAACTCTGGGCGCGGATCCTGGCTGCTGAAATCAGTTCGCCGGGCAGTTTCTCATACAAAACCTTGAATATCCTGCGGCAGATGCATCACAAAGATGCGCAGGCCTTACAGTTGGCCAGCAGCTTAAGCTGCCGCATCTCGTCGCAGGAACCTGCACATATTTATTTCAGCTATCTGCAACAAGGCTCGTTCTGGCAATGGATACGGGGTCGTAATCGCGGGGTGCTGAATCTGAGTCAGTTTGGGCTGACTTATCCGCAAATTCTCAGTCTGATTGATTTAGGCTTGTTGCATCCGGCAGAAATAGAAAGTGGCGTGATGGCAAAAGGCCAGCAGTTGCAGTGGCAATTTCCACAAACACCGCTGACAGGTCGCCTGAAAGCTAACGGCATTGTGCTGCAGTATTACAAATTTACCCACAATGGCGCTGAATTGATGAGTCTGCTGTACAGTCCGGTGAATCCACTGTATTTACAGGCCCTCCAGACTTTGTACAGCAGTGTTATTGAGTTTCAGTCTCAGGCCTGACCCGCGACAAGATGTGCGCAATTTTGCGCGCATCCAAAGGTTTAATCATGACGTCATCCATACCAGCAAGCCGGAAACTGGCCGCTTCTTCCGGCAGTGCATGTCCGGTGAACGCCAGAATGATGGTTTGCTGGTGATGCCGTAATTGGCGGATCCGTTTCGTGACTTCCACCCCGCTTATATCCGGCAGCTGGATATCCATTAGAATCAACTGATAGCGGCTATTGCTCGCCAGCTTTAATGCTTCTTGCCCGGTCATGGCAAAATCGATATTGATGCCCTGTCCTTCCAACATCGCGCGGACAAAACTAAGGTTGGTCTGGTTGTCATCAACGATTAACAGTTGCTGATTAGCAAACTGACAACCAGGTTGCGGCAAGTCCTGCAATTCAGCCAGTAATAACGGCGAGTCAAACTGAGCTGAGCACATCATCCCATCAACGGCAGCTTTTGCCAACGGGTAGGTAAATAGCACAAGCTGATAACGCAGACTCAGCAGCTGCAGTTGCTTAACATCCGCAGCATTGAGACTATCTTCATGTAAGTGCACGACAATGGTATCAATCAGACGACTATGTAAGGCCTGGTTTAACTCCGCCATTGTTGCTGTGGCAACTACCTGCTCGCTGACTCCATGCAGACTCTGGCGCCATATATCCAGCCTACCGGGACGTGGGTCAAAGACGACCAGACTCTGAAAACGCTTACTCTGTTGCCGGTCTCGCCCGATCACTGGCAGATTGCAGGTCACACGGGTGCCGAGATCTGCCAGTTCCTGGATCTGCAGCTCTGCGTCGAGTTGTTTTACCAGCAGATGACAAAGTTCAAAGGCGATATCGCTCCATTGTGGCTCCGCACATGGTCCTTGCAATAGAATTTGCCGGCTGCGGGCACTGAGACTTCGGCCCGTATACTGAAATTTCAGTTGCAACTTATCGCGGGTTCCGCTCTCAAGACGATAACTGAGTGTGACTTCCTGACCATCGACCAAAGGGCGTAGCGCCTGTAGCAGGGCAAACATCAGGTTTCGCAGTAAACCGCCGTCCAGCACAACCTGGCATCGTGTCGTTGCCGGGTCTTCATCCGGAAGCAATAACAAGTGCTGTGGCCAACTGTGCTGGATCTCACGCAGCGCGCTGGCAAACCAGTGCGACAGACTTAGCACCACCGGTTGTTGGGCTTTTTCTGTTTGCTGACGCCACAACAGCAGCGCCAGCCATAACCGCACTTCCGCTTCATTCATTTGCTGAGTCTGGGCGGCAAGCAATTGCCAGCACACCAGGTCACGGTTCAGATGCAACTGACGCTGTTGGACCAGCATCAGCTGCTGCGCCTGTTCGTGATTGTGCTCAGCCTGGGTTTGCTCAAGCTGGCCCAGCTGTTGCTGCAAACGCTGTAACTCTTGGTCGCTGCAATGCTGTTGATTGACCAGGTGTCTGATAGCCTCGACCAGAGGTTTAACGTCTGAGGGGGCGGTTTCTGTCTGCTGATTGTTGTTCGGTAAAACTTGCCAGAGTCGCTGATAACTTAGTTGTTGCCGGCGTTCCTGCAACTGAAAACCAAGTCCTGCCGCAACAGCAAATGCTGCAGACATCAACAACCACCACCAAGGAAAGGATATTTTTGCCGTAGCCAGTTGTAATTGCCGGCCGTCCGCTAATGGTACCTGCAGGCTCAGAGCATTTTCATGTACCTGACCTGCGGCCATTACTGTGGAGCCGTCCACAGCCAGAATCTGTAACCTCAGCTGGGGTAATCCAGTCAGATTTTGCGCCAACGTCAGGATTTCAGCATTAGATTCAGGCTGAGCCTGTAAATGTTCAATAAGCTGGTTGGCCAGTTGCTGGAGTTGCGATTGCTGAGTCGTTAGCGCTCTTTGGTAGGACCACCAGCCCGCCCCGGCCGTGAGAAGTTGCAGGGTAATAAACACGATCAGGAACGGTTTTAGGTTTGACATGCAGCAAATCCGAATTGACCAAAATCAGTTTGATCTCAGAGAACAAAGACCCGGGGAGAGCGTCAGTATAGCGATGTTAGATTCATCCAGGCAACCGGTGACCGCGTGAACCTGGACAAATTTAATACATTTATTTTACAAAATCAGAAATCCAGATACAGCCCGACAAAGCCGCCAGAACTGTTCGCTTGCACATCAAGGTGATCACGGTCTGAGACAGACAGCTTGTTATATTGCCATCCTGCGCGTAAATACGCCTGAAACATCGCCACATCAATGAACCGCCAGGCGATCCCGGCTTGCCAGTCGTAATTCAAATCACTTTGGTAGCGACTGTAATGGCCGTTGGCGAAAAAAACCGTATCTGTCCCCCACATACCTATTTCAGTATCCAGATAAAGCAGCGGGATTAACACCGATAAATCTGCCGAATTGTTCAATAAATTGGTGTTAAGTTCTGATTTTACTGCCAGTCTGCGTGCTGTCAGACCAAGGTCAACACTAAGCAACGGATTATCCAGCAGCTCATAATAGGCCGTCGCGTCATAGTGTTGATATTCCTGGTATTGCCAAGTGTTCTGACCAGCGCTGTAACCGATTTGCCCCAATCGCAAATTATCTGCCAGTGGCGCTTGTGCTGAATAATCATTTTGTTGATAACGTACAGCTACATTGGGAACCAGCGGAATTGGATGTTCAAAACGCGCAGCCCACGCCAGACCGTTTGCGTCATTTAATGACCAACCACCGGCGGCACCGGCATCCCCCGCTACCATATCGGGCTGGGCACGCCAATATTCCAGTCCGGCGCGGACACCAAGTAAATCGGCCGTTGCCGGCCCAGCAACAAGCAATAAACAGCCAAACCAGGCCAACAATTTCATCTTCTATCCTTGTGCCAGCAACTCGGTTAGATCAATCAGCGCTGCATTCGCGCGGGAAATATAGTTCGCCATGACCAGACTGTGATTGGCTAAAACCCCAAAACCACTGCCATTTAAGACCATGGGCGTCCATATCGTTTGCTGCGTTGATTCCAGCTCACGAATAATTTGCTGCAGACTCACAGTCGCGTTTTTACGCTGCAGCACGTCGGCGAAATCAACTTCTATCGCTTTTAAAAAATGCAGCAAGGCCCAGCTGGCACCACGTGCTTCATAGAATTCATTATCGATACGCCACCAGGACGTTTTGATCATCATGTCCTGTGGTGTCGTTGTGGATTGCCGCGCGGCCACATCCCCTGCTAAATCTGTATTCAGCCGGTCCTGACCGACGCTGGCACTCAGGCGCTGACTATAACTGCCGAGTCTTTTTTCGGCCTGTTTCAGCCAGTCACGCAAGTTATCTGCACGGGCGAAAAACTGATGCTCCTGATTATTCGGGTCCATCAATGCCTGGCGGTATGTGCGTAACAGTTTAATTGCGGCGGTGTATTCATTTTCCGGCGTGGGTACAGCCCAGCTGCGATGCTCAATATTAAATTTTGGCTGCACCTGCTTTAATAAACTGTTTTCCACAGATTGCGACTGAGAACGGCTTAGGTCCGTACGCATCGCTAAAGCGAGATCCCGGATCATCTCAAGCGCACCAAGTTCCCACGCAGGCATATCATCCATTAACATAAAGGGGGGCAAAATGTCGTTGCTGATAAAACCACCTGGCTTATATAACAGGGTTTCCGTGACATGAATGAGCGTGTTGGTCGTAGTAAAACCAACTACAGGTTTATCGTTACCCGCAGCCGCTTTTGCAACCAAAGCCACATCAAAGGCTGCCGGTTCATCGCTGTAATACAGCGCCATGCCCCACCCAATCAACACGGTGCAGAGCAACAGCGCGCCACCTATCATCAGCTTTTGCATGACAAATTCCTATTGTTTCGGGATCCGCGTGACACTGGCCTGAACTTCCTGTGAAGTACCATCTGACCATTGCAAGCGCAACTGCACCTGCTGGCCCAGGCTGATTTTTTGTACAGGCCGGAACAACATCAGGTGCAAGCCGCCAGGTTGTAAATGTACCTGCTGACCGGGTTCAACCACAATTCGATCAACAGCGGTCATTTGCATCATACCGTCGATCATTTGATGGGTGTGCAACTCAACAGCACCAAAGTTGTTGCTGCTGACTGACACTAAAGCGATTTGCGCGGGTCCTTTGTTATGCAAAGAGAAATAACCAGCACTGAGGCTCTTTCCCGGCAATGGTTCCCGTACCGTCGCATTGTTGACCTCAACCTGTGAGGCCCACAGGTTGAACGAAAATAAACTAGCAGCAAACAACACAATTTGTCGCATCAGAAGCTCCTGCGTTAGCAATCTGCCTATCTTACACAGGAGCCAGACTTTTGTCAGACCACATAACGGTTTGGCAGAATTAATGCCGCAGCCAGATATGCGACCAGTAAGACACTGGGCATCGCCAGAAAGGCAAATACGGCAATGCAACGAATCAGTGTTGCATTGTGACCATAAGCACGGGCTAAGCCGCCGCAGACGCCGGCAATTTTTCGGTCAGCTTTATTACAGTACCAACGATTGTCGCGGTGAGTTCTCATCACATTCTCCCGATAGTTAAAGTTCAATCAGAGACAATCAATTCACATGCCAGTATTTTTATTGTTAAATATCAAATAGTTACACTCATAAGTTGTGATAAAAACTCAATTCGATAAATAAAAAACCAACTTTTTAATTTTCAGGCTAAAAATTAGTGAATTTAACATAACAGAGAGGAAGGTGAAAAAAATGCAAAAAAAACCCGGTACTGCTAGGACCGGGTTGTCGAAGGGATTTCAGTAGGGGGCAAAAACCATAACCAAAGTTTCGCCGTCACAAAGATACTGATAACCGGGAGCAAAAACATCCCGAATAATTGTGGAGACAAGGCCAGAATCACCATGTTACTCCACTATGCGTTCTTTAGTGTTGGCCAGCCCTGCGACCACTTCAGACTCTGCAGCTTCAGCATCTTCTGTGACGACATCGGACAGACTTTCTGTCAAAGACTGTTGTAACTGTTCGGTCAGGTTTGCTTTCATCGCAGCTGCTTGTTCAGCGATCTGCGCGCTGGCTATGGCTGTCAGTTCGCTGACCGGATCAGCCATCACAGCTTGAGAACCGAACATCAGGGCGGTGGCGAATAAAACTTTACTAAATGATTTCATGATAATTTCCTCGTTGGTTGAATTCACTGCTTTCAGACAATGGATTACAATCCCTGTGCCAACTTGGGAATTAGTCATATCTATCTGTTTATAAAAGAATTTATTTAAATACCCGCCAACCTTCGTTCCAAGCAAAATAAATCAAAAACCAAAAATTAGCGAAATAAACCAAATTTTAGCCAAACTCTGGAACCTTTGCCAAAGCAGCTTCCAAAACCTCGGGGCCGCTGCTGGCGAGATGACCAATTTCACTTAAATGACGACGCCACTGTCTTGCTCCGGGTACCCCCTGAAAGATCCCGAGCATATGACGGGCGATGTGCCAGAATCGCGCACCTTGCTGCATTTGCTGTTCGATATAAGGCAACATTTGTCGAACCACCTGGTGTGGTGTCGGCACCGGAGTCTCATCCAAGTACAGAGCGCGATCAATCTGAGCCAGCAACAAGGGATTGGTGTAAACCTCGCGCCCAATCATGACGCCATCAAGATGCTGCAGATGTTGCAAACAATCCTCGACGGTTTTAATACCGCCGTTGATAGCAATATCCAGGTCAGGGAACTGCTGTTTTAACTGGTAAACCCGTGGATAGTTCAACGGTGGAACTTCCCGATTTTCTTTCGGACTGAGCCCCTGCAACCAGGCTTTGCGTGCATGAATAATAAATTGTGAACAACCGGCGTCTTTCACCACACCAACAAAATCGGTCAGAAACTGCATGTCATCAGAATCATCAATACCAATCCGGGTTTTCACCGTGACCGGAATATCAACTACGGCGCGCATAGCGCTGACACAGTCAGCAACCAGCTGCGGTTTGGCCATCAGGCAAGCTCCGAACATGCCATTTTGTACCCGATCAGACGGGCATCCGACATTGATATTGATGGCATCATAACCATACTGCTGACACAAAACTGCCGACTTCGCCATGGCAACCGGATCTGAGCCACCGAGCTGAACAACGACCGGATGCTCGGCGTCGTTAAACGACAGATAATCCCCCTGCCCAAACAGAATAGCGCCAGTCGTAACCATTTCGGTATACAACACAGCGTGACGACTTAATTGACGATGAAAATAACGACAGTGTTTATCGGTCCAATCAAGCATGGGAGCAACAGAAAAGCGGTGATCTACCAATTTCATTAGAAAAACCCTTAAATTCAATAATTTAAAATATAAAACGCGCTCAATGAAATTGAATATTTCGGTTTGTTTTTGCACATTTTTGCTTGTTTCAACTAACTGGTGCACCCACGGGTATACCAAAGGGTGCACTTTCGATGTATTCTGCTTTTAAAGTTTCACTCAAGGATACATCATCTATGGCTTCTATAAACATTGAAGAACGAGTAGGTAAATCTGGCGCAGTTTCTTACAGAGTTCGAGTCAGAGTGACTGAACGTAAGAAAATCATCGATAAGCTTGAACAAACCTTCGACAACCGGCGCGACGCAGAAAAATGGGCAATTAAAGCCCAAAAAGAACTAACTCATAAACACGATGATATAAAACGTGGATTATACCGCGAAACTTCGGAATTTAGGGATGCCACTGTAGGTGAACTTATCCGAGAATATCTTGAAAATCCTCGTACAGGTTCCACAATTGGAAGGACAAAGGAATATGTTCTGCGAGCGTTGTTAAATTATGATATTGCGCTGGTCACAGCAAGCCGATTGACTGCAAACGATTTAATCCAGCACTGTGAATTTCGACTCGCAGAGGATACACAACCAACTCCACAAACAGTTTACCACGATGTAACCTATCTTCGTTCTGTAATGCAAGCGGGTGCTACTTTCCTGAAAATTAATGCTTCAACTCGGTATCACGACGAGGCAATACCTCAACTTATTAAACTCAAGTTGATTGCTCGCTCCAATAAACGTTCACGCAGACCGAAAAAAGAGGAGATTGGATTTTTGTAGCTTTTCATGTTTTCATAGCCTACTAAATTGTTCATATAAGAAACAAAAAAAGATAACTTATTTACTATAACGTAGAATCATATCTATATT
>SSFI01000080.1 GCA_008015325.1 Rheinheimera sp. | reverse complement strand
GGACGGTACAGCTGAAGCGGTACAATTCCCCAAATTTGCTGCTGACGCCCTGAACAGCCTTGACGCTGCTGCGGTGAAACAGCAACTGCTGGATTCCGGTTTGTGGACTGCGTTCCGCACCCGTCCATTCAGCACCATCCCGGCTATTGACAGCGAGCCCCGCGCAATTTTCGTCACTGCCATCGACACTAACCCGTTAGCAGCAGATCCGGCTGTGGTCATTGCAGCTGCGGCTGCTGATTTCCAACATGGTCTGACAGTGCTGAGCAAACTGACTAAGAATAAAGTGTACGTTTGTAAAGCTGCTGGTGCCAATGTTCCGGTTGCAGGTCAGGTGCAGGTTGAAGAATTTGCCGGTCCTCATCCGGCGGGTCTGCCTGGTACTCATATCCACTTCCTCGAGCCGGTGTCGCTGACCAAAGTGGTGTGGCACATCAATTATCAGGACGTGATTGCCATCGGCAAATTATTCACCACGGGTGAATATCATGCTGAGCGTGTGATTGCTCTGGCTGGTCCTGTCGTTAAAAATCCTCGTTTAATCAAAACTGTACTGGGTGTTTCTATCACCGATCTGGTACAGGGTGAGCTGGCGGACGGTAGCAACCGTATTATCTCAGGCTCAGTGCTTGCAGGCAGAACAGCAGTTGGTGTTCATGCTTATCTGGGGCGCTTCCACAACCAGGTTTCTGTGTTGGCGGAAGGGTTCGAAAAAGAATTCCTTGGCTGGCTCTCGCCTGGTGCAAGCAAGTTCTCAGTGACCCGTGCTTACCTGTCGCACTTAAGCCCGAAACGTCTGTTCAATATGACCACAACGACCAACGGTTCAGATCGCGCTATGGTGCCAATCGGCAACTACGAGCGTGTGATGCCGCTGGATATCCTGCCAACATTATTGCTGCGGGATTTACTGGTCGGCGATTCAGACGGCGCGGTAACCTTGGGTTGTTTAGAACTGGATGAAGAAGATTTAGCGCTTTGTACCTTTGTCTGCCCTGGTAAGTATGACTACGGCGTGGCACTGCGAAATGCGCTGACGACCATCCAGAAGGAAGGCTAAGATGAGTTTGAAGCATTATTTGGAAAGTATTGAACCGCATTTCGAAAAAGGCGGTAAACACGAAAAGTGGTATGCGTTATACGAAGCAGTCGCCACTATTCTTTATACCCCGGGTAAAGTTACTAAATCAGCCACTCATGTCCGCGACAGTATCGACCTGAAACGGATTATGATTTTTGTCTGGTTAATGCTGTTCCCGGCGATGTTCTTCGGTATGTTTAACATCGGTCATCAGGCAGCCATTGTGCTGTCAGAAACGGTTAAATTACCGGATACCTGGCAGGTTGCACTGTTCCATGCCTTTGGCGGTGAGCTGACGCCTGATTCGGGCTGGGGAGCGAAAATGTGGTACGGTGCCTGCTGGTTCCTGCCAATTTACGCGACTGTGTTTATCGTCGGTGGTTTCTGGGAAGTATTATTTGCTTCGGTGCGTAAGCACGAAATCAACGAAGGTTTCTTCGTCTCTTCTATCCTGTTTGCGCTGATCCTGCCGGCCTCTATTCCGCTGTGGCAAGCAGCTTTAGGCATTTCCTTCGGTATTGTGGTGGCAAAAGAAGTATTCGGTGGTACTGGCCGTAACTTCCTGAACCCGGCACTGGCTGGACGTGCTTTCCTGTTCTTCGCCTATCCTGCACAAATTTCTGGCGATAAAGTCTGGACTGTGGCTGACGGTTATGCTGGTGCTACCTGGTTGTCAAAAGCCGCCAACGGTGAGGTGTCAGACTGGTCTGTAAACGCACAGTGGTGGGATGCTTTCTACGGTTTTATTCCAGGATCAATCGGTGAAACTTCAACACTGGCCCTGATGATCGGTGGTTTAGCACTGATTTATCTGCGTATCGCATCCTGGCGTATCGTTGCCGGTGTGATGGTCGGTACTATCGTATTCGCTACTATGTTTAACCTGATCGGTTCAGAAACGAATTCTATGTTTGCGATGCCTTGGTACTGGCACGTGGTATTAGGTGGTTTTGCTATCGGCATGTTCTTTATGGCGACTGATCCGGTATCCGCTTCATTCACCGACACCGGTAAATGGGCATACGGTATTCTGATTGGTTTTATGGTGGTAATGATTCGTGTGGTGAACCCTGCTTATCCGGAAGGCATGATGCTGGCAATTCTGTTCGCCAACCTGTTTGCGCCTTTGTTTGACTATATGGTCGCGCAATCAAACATTAAGCGGAGGCTGGCTCGTAATGTCTAATAATAACGAAAGCATCGGCAAAACGTTTTTTGTCGTGATTGGCCTGTGTCTGATTTGTGCGATTTTTGTCGCCGCTTCAGCTGTGGGCTTACGGCCGAAACAAGCCGAAAACAAGCTATTGGATGCGCAGAAAAACATCCTGATTGCGACCGGTATGCTCAATGGCGAAGACATCAAAGCACAGTTTGAAAAACACGTGCAGGTGCGTCTGGTGAATCTGGATACCGGTGAATTTGTCGATCAGGACCCGCTGACCTATGACTACCGCAAGATGATGAAAGATCCTGCTGGTAGTGTGATGTTAGATGAAAAGGACGACCCGGCTAAAATTAAGAGCCGTGCCAACATCGCCCCTGTTTATCTGGCTTATGTTGACGGTGTTGAATCCAAAAACATCTCTTTTGTTGTTCTGCCTATTCACGGGTACGGTCTGTGGTCGACGATGCACGGCTTCCTGGCGTTAGACAAAGATGGCAACACCATTAAAGGCCTTAACTACTATGAGCATGGTGAAACGCCTGGTTTAGGTGGCGAGATCCAGAACCCAAAATGGGTTGCTCAATTTGTCGGTAAAAAACTGTTAGACGATGCCGGTCAGCCTGCTATCAAGATCCTCAAACCAGGCAATGCCAACCCGGCGTCTGCATCAGAAGTTGATGGATTATCAGGCGCCACTCTGACCAGTAACGGTGTGCAAAGTACTTTTGCATTCTGGTCTGGTGCTAAAGGTTTTGCCCCATTCCTGACTAAAGTGCGTCAAGGAGCATTAAACAATGGCTAGTGCAAAAGAAATGAAGTCACTGGTTTTCGGACCTGTGTTTGCGAACAACCCAATTGCCTTGCAGGTTTTAGGGATCTGTTCAGCTTTAGCAGTAACGACGAAGCTGGAAAAAGCCTTAGTTATGGGCCTGGCACTGACTTTAGTGACCGCGTTTTCCAGTATGTTTATTTCGATGATCCGTAATCACATTCCTTCCAGTGTGCGGATTATTGTGCAAATGACCATTATCGCGTCACTGGTTATTGTGACCGACCAAGTCCTGAAAGCTTATGCCTACAGCGTGGCAAAAGAATTGTCGGTATTTGTTGGTCTGATTATTACCAACTGTATCGTGATGGGGCGTGCGGAAGCTTATGCCATGAAGAGCCCGCCATTGATGTCATTCCTGGATGGCATCGGTAATGGTTTAGGTTACACAGTACTGCTGGTTATCGTTGCTGTGGTGCGTGAATTGTTAGGTTCCGGTTCACTGATGGGCGTCGAAATTCTGCCTCTGGTCAGTGCTGGCGGCTGGTACGTGCCTAATGGTCTGCTGTTAATGCCACCAAGTGCATTCTTTATCATCGGTCTGTTAATTTGGGCCCTGCGGACCTGGCGTCCAGAGCAGCAAGAAAAGCACTAAGGAGTAGCAGATGGAACATTATTTAAGTTTGTTTGTGCGTGCTGTTTTCGTCGAAAACATGGCGCTGTCGTTCTTCCTTGGGATGTGCACTTTTATTGCGATCTCCAAACAGGTCAAAACGGCATTTAGTTTGGGTATTGCAGTAACGGTAGTTCTGGGTTTGTCAGTCCCATTAAACAACATTGTGTTTAAGCAGTTTTTGGCGCCAGGCGCGCTGGACTGGGCGGGCTTCCCGGATACGGACCTGAGCTTCCTCGGCTTTATCGCTTACATCGGTGTGATTGCCGGCCTGGTACAGGTCCTGGAAATGTTTCTGGATAAATATGTACCTGCACTGTACAACGCTCTGGGTATCTTCCTGCCATTGATCACAGTGAACTGTGCCATTTTCGGTGCCGTTGCTTTTATGGTTGAGCGCGATTACACCCTGGCAGAAAGTACAGTTTTTGGTCTGGGTAGCGGTATTGGCTGGACTATGGCAATTACCGTCATGGCAGCTATCAGTGAAAAACTGAAATATGCCGATGTGCCGCTGGCTTTACGTGGTCTGGGTTCACGCTTCTTTATGGTGGGTCTGATGAGTCTGGGTTTCCTGTCGTTCTCAGGCGTATCCCTGTAAGCATCAGTAGTAAAAGGAAAAAACAATGCAATATACTGAGATTTATCTTGGTGTTGGGATGTTCACCTTACTGGTTGTAGCCCTGGTCATTATGATTCTGGTTGCAAAAGCCAAGCTGGTGTCTGCCGGTGAAATTACCATCAACATCAATGGCGATGCCAGCAAAGCGATCAAAGCAAATGCCGGTGGTAAGTTGTTAGGTGTGCTGGCTGACAAAGGCATCTTCTTGTCTTCAGCCTGTGGTGGCGGTGGTTCTTGTGGCCAGTGCCGCGTCCATGTGCATTCTGGTGGCGGCGATGTATTACCGGTCGAATTTGGTCACCTGACCAAAGGCGAACGTCGTGAAGGTTGCCGTCTGGCTTGTCAGGTCAGTGTCAAAACTGACATGGACATCGAAGTTGAACCAGAGATCTTTGGTATCAAAAAGTGGGCTTGTACTGTTATTTCGAATGACAACAAAGCCACCTTTATCAAAGAACTGAAACTGCAAATCCCGGATGGCGAATCAGTACCGTTCCGCGCCGGCGGTTACATTCAGATTGAAGCGCCCGCGCACCATGTGAAATATGCGGATTACGATATTCCGGCAGAATATCGTGGTGACTGGGAACGCTTTAAGTTCTTCACGCTGGAGTCCAAAGTGGATGAGCCGACTATTCGTGCTTACTCGATGGCGAACTATCCGGAAGAAGAAGGCATCATTATGCTGAACGTGCGGATCGCAACGCCGCCGCCAAATAATCTGACTTTGCCATGCGGTAAAATGTCTTCATATATCTGGAGCCTGAAAGCCGGTGATAAAGTGACGATTTCTGGTCCATTTGGTGAATTCTTCGCCAAAGACACAGATGCAGAAATGGTATTTATCGGTGGTGGTGCTGGTATGGCGCCAATGCGTTCACATATTTTCGACCAGCTGCGCCGGCTGAAATCCAAGCGGAAAATCAGTTTCTGGTACGGTGCCCGTTCTAAGCGCGAAATGTTCTATGTTGAAGATTTCGACATGCTGCAGGCTGAGAACGAAAACTTCCAGTGGCATGTGGCCTTGTCAGATCCACAACCGGAAGACAACTGGACTGGTTATACAGGTTTTATCCATAACGTCATTTATGAAAACTACCTGAAAAACCACAAAGCGCCGGAAGATTGTGAATTCTACATGTGTGGCCCGCCGATGATGAACAAAGCGGTTATCAACATGCTGAAAGATTTAGGTGTTGAAGACGACAATATCTTATTGGACGACTTCGGTGGTTAATCACTGACAGCAAGAAAAAAACCAACCTTCGGGTTGGTTTTTTTATACCTGCGTTTTGTCAGGTAACAATAAAGTATCCATGGATACTGGCAGTGGTTTGGCCGGAAAGCTTGGTCGTTAGGCTGATTTGGCGTTAAAATGACGCTCCCGCGGCGTCAGTGATCTGCCTGCCACTAATTTTTATTCATCGCCTAGAGAGGTTGTCATGGAAGTATTTCTGTTGACGTTTGCTGTGCTGTTAATTGTTGTGTTGGCTATGGCCGTAGGTTACATAGTGCAACGTAAAACTATCGCCGGCAGCTGTGGCGGTTTAGATGCGCTGGGCATTGAAAAAGCCTGTGATTGTGAAAATCCGTGTGAAAAACGCCAGGAACGGATGCGCAAAGAAAAACTCTGGCAAGAAAACAAAATCATCTGATCTCTGGCAGTCCGGCTGCCTGTTAAGGATATACAAATGGCATACCCTACACCTGTTGCAGTGCCATCCCTCCAATCCGCCTCGGCTGACTGGGATGCACTGATTTGTATCGCAGAAAACTTCCAGCAATTACCTGATACTGCGTTGACGAGTTTTGTTAAGCAGCAACAGCAATTTGACCAACGTATTGGCCGTGAAACTGTCACCACAATTTGCCCTACAGCGCCGGGCCAACGTTTGATCCTGGCTCCCACTGGCCCTTTGTTACGCGATTTTGATGACGTACGTTGTATTGCAGATGTTGCCAAAATTGCCATTTTGCAGGCAAAAGCAGCAGGTGCGGTACGGCCGTTACTGTG
>SSFI01000132.1 GCA_008015325.1 Rheinheimera sp. | reverse complement strand
TTAATTGTGAGCGATTCAGTCGGAATTAAAATGCCCACAGGCGAGGCGGCTGCTTGCAGGTTTAGTGGCGCTAAATCAAAAGCAGGCAACGACGTATGTGGACATTTTAAACCGACCCTGCGGGCGAGTGTCAGGACCTTCAGGACTGCGTTGCCTCGTTTCGACAGAGCGCCACTATGCCTTCAACGAGCCGCCTTGCCCTGAAGGCCCTGACGCTCGCTGAACTCGTCAGAATTAAGTGGAAAGAGCACTAGTGCTGGCGGTTTTAAATTTTCCGCCCAAGCAAATTGGGCCTTTTGTCTCAGAATGTCTGGTGACTGGCTTGTATCGTGAAGACGGGGCTGTGGTGCTGGCGGTGCCCGACCAGCTGGTGCCCAATGGCGCCCGGCTGGCCTGATTGTGTTATAACGCGGCTTTCAGTTCTTTGGCTGTCTCGTAGCCTTTGGCAATGGCTTGGTCCAGCAAGAGTTCACCGGCTTTTTGCTGACCATCGATGATGAGTCTGGCGCCATTCCAGGCTAAGACCACCGGATCCTGCTGTTGTAACAGATATTGTTCCCAGCGCGGATCTCTTGAGGCCATGATCCGTTGCGCTTCCAGCTGGCCACCGCGCGCTGCCTGCTCCCACCAGTAGGTGTCTGTAAAGGTCTCCGGAATGCGATGCAGTTGGACCAATTCATGACGCTCACTTCCGTTGGCGTATAAGCGGTATTCGCCGGTCGGGATCTCGCGTTTCGTCAGTTGCTGTTGTAATAAACGGCCTTCAAACTCGGTTTGTTTGTATTTGGGCCAGGCTTTGACCTTGGTGACTTTGCCTTGCGCGTCCAGCTGAACGTCCGCACTGCCTTTAAAGTCTTCAGGGAGCTCCAGACTGACATTAAGACGTTTGGCGCGTTCAAAATACCAATCCGGCAGTGGTCCCAGGCTCGGCGGTAATGCCGGGTCTACGATAGTCGCGCTACTGGCGCTGATGTTGGCTAAGGTTAGCACCGACCCCAGCGCAGCCTGATGCGTCGGCGAACCTAAAGCAGCATATTCCCATAATTTGTGTTCATTCATATAACGATGCAGGCTTTTGGGCTGTAGTGGGCCCAATGAAAATTCCAGCACGACCTTGCCAATAAACTTGCTTTTGCCGGGCTGGTATTGCCAGCCTTTCATCGCCTTGATTGCCGCCCGATCAAACAGGCCTTTGGGGTAAGAATCCAGCGTGTCTATCGCTTCAACGTTGCCAGCTTCATTGACCAGAAAGCGCATGGTGACATAACCAAAGGCGCCTTTTTGCGCGGCTTCTTTTGGAAACTCCGGTTCCCGGCGTTTCACCGGTTCACGCCATTCGGAGCTGTCTTTAGCAACCGGCTGTTCGCTCAGTTTTGCCGGCACCTTGACCTGAGCTTGCAGTGTCGCCAGCTGTTGTTGCACCTGCGTTTGCTGAGTAACATCGAGTTTCGCGATAACCTGTTGATACAACTCTTTAGCCTTGGGATGACCCAGTTCTGCCGCCAGGGCAAAGTAGCTGGCGGCGCGGACTAAATCCTGTGGCTGGCCTTCCGCGTTATAGGCCATGGCGCCCAGATTAAATGCCGCTTGTTCACTGCCTAACGGCAGCAGTGCATTAAATTCGCCTGAGGCTTTGGCAAAATCTTTCTGGTCATAGGCTTCTAGTGCAGTGAGTAAGTCGGCTTGGGTGGTAAATGCGCTGAAGAGCAGCGCCAGCAGGGGGAGTTTCGGCATCAAAAATTCCTTTTCGGGGTAAAACTAGAAGTTCATTCTAGTTATTGTTACATGAGCACTGCAAATAATTCATGTTTTGCTTGCGAAATTTCCGTTTTTTGCCGGCTAACAGCACGACTGTGACACCAATCCATAGCAGTATCGACGGTCGGCTGTGCTACGCCGGTTTCTCAATATCAACTGCTGGTTGTGGCGGGCTGTGATGTACTGGAGCTGCGTTGCTGACGGGGCACAGGCGCACCGCCGGCCAGCCAGGTTAGTAGCGGCACGCGGCGAAAGATTTCATAGCCGACGCCGCAACCCAATACGGTCAGGCTAATCAACAGCATTGCTTCCAAACCATCATGTAATTGCAATGGTTGCAGCGCGACGGCAAACACCACTGTCAGGGTCTGATGCAGCACATACCAGGGCAGAATGGCCGCTGAGGCGTAGCGGCGCATACTGCCATCCGGGTCAAACGCCGGTTGTTGCAAATAGTGCGCAGCAAAAGCCAGTGCAGCGCCGAGCCAGGCCCAGTGATTCAGTACAGATACCAGGCTATACAGCAGCTGCAACACAATTGCCGCGTCATCGAGGCCGTCAAACACATCGTGATTGTCCAGTACCACCATTGCGTACCCGAACAATGCAGCCACTAAAAAACCATAGCGCCAGCGTGGTAAAGCCGCCCACCAGTGTTTTTGCAGCACCAGCAGATAACCGGCGACAAACACCAGGCCATATTTGGCGTGGTTATACCAATCGTCGAGCAAGGCATGAGTGGTGGGAAAAGCCTCGCGTAAGCTCAGCACGGCCCACAGGTGCAATGCCACCAGCACAGTGCCAAATAGCCACAGCGGCAGCTTTGTGGTCAAAGTTGCCAGGCGTTGCAACAGCGCATGCAGCGGTAATAACAGCAGCGAATAACAGAATAAATACGGCAGAAACCACAGATGATTCCAGGTCAGCAAACCAATCGGGCTATGGTGTGCGCGCAATAAATCCGTATTGGGGTTGCTATATTGCCACCAAAACTGCAGGTAACCGGGTTCTATCAGTTGCTGGCTCAGCGCCTCGAAATACACTTGTGGCACTACCACGACAAACATACCAAACAGCAGCGGCACCAATAACCGGCTACAACGCAGGCGCAACAGCGTCAGGCCGCTGAATTTCGGCCGCGCTATCGCCAGCGCCATGCCGCCAAGTAAAAACAGCAAGGACATACGCCAGGGGTTGGTCAGTTTCATCAGATCCTGCAACCATTCATAGGTCTGGCTGTTTTTCACATGCCAGCTCCAGTCGGCGACGTAATACATGGCGCAGTGATACAAAATAAGCAGCGCAAAAGCGCCGATGCGTAGCCAGTCCAGATCGGCTCGACGAGATTGATTGGGTTGTGTCATGCTGAAATCCAACAGGTTAGGTCAATGGTCAGCGCTATTGCAGCTTAAGCCGTGTGCAGACGCCATCTGGCGATAGGTTTGTGGTGGAATTCAGGGATAACAGGTGGATGACTGTGACGAAAACAGTTGAAGTGACGGCTATCGCTAAGCGCCGTGACCAGCAGTGGTGGGTAGAGACCATCAGCCGGCGGCCTTTGCTGTACGCCTGGCTGGTGTACGCCGGGTTTATCTTGTTGAACAACAGTATTGAGGCCAACACCGTCTGGCTGGAACATAGCCGCGACCCGCTGAATGCACTGGATTGGTGGGAACCCTGGTTATGGGAAATCAGCAGCGCAATAGGCACTTTAGTGTTGGCTCCGCTGTTATTTTTAAGTTTTGACCGCCAGCCGCTACGCTTTAGCCAGCCGCTGCAGCAATGTCTCTGGCATTTTGTGGTCTCCGGCTTGTTCTGTTTTGGCCATGTCGCGCTGATGGTGGTGCAGCGCGAGCTGGTGTATGGCTGGTTGGGGCAGCCCTATGATTTTGGTCCGCTGCTGCGCGAGCTCTGGTATGAATACCGCAAAGATGTCTGGGGTTATCTGAATCTGTTGGTAACTTATCAGCTCTGCGCCATGGTATGGCGTCGGGTGCGGGGTGAGGCGTCAGTGCTGGCAGCGACTGAATCGGCCAGTGCTGTGCCTGACGATGTCGCGCAAGCAGAGCCCGCAGCCAAACCCTTGCAGCATCTGCTGGTGAAAAAACTCGATAAAGAATTTTTGTTGGCGGTGGCCAGCATCGAATACCTGGAGGCCTGCGGCAACTACGTCAATTTGCACAGCGACGGCCGGATTTATCCGCTGCGCAGCACGCTGAGCCAATTAATTGAACAGCTGGGTAAGCAGGGTTTTAGCCGGGTACATCGCAGTTTTGCCGTTAATCACACTTTTGTCGCCGAACTGAGTTATGAACCCAGTGGTGACGGTGACATTCGTTTAAAAAGCGGAGTGACAGTACCTTTATCGCGCCGCTACAAAGACGAATTCCGCGCCGGGCTGCAGCCCGGCCGCTGAAGCGCCAGCAAACCGGCTTTAGTCGGTTAAATGCTTGCTAAGTCGCGCCAACAATTCGCCTTCAATCGCCACGGCTTTACCACTGCGCTGATCGAGACAGACAAAAGTGATGTCGGCGTCTGCCACCATAGTGTCGGTGCCGGCAACCGTCACCACCTGATGGATCACCGCACTTTTACCACCGATTTTGGAGAACTGCGTGGCGATTTGTAGCGTCTGGCCATTGGTGGCGGCATTGCGGTAATTAATATTGATATTCACAATCACCCAGGCCAGGCGTTGGCTGGTGAAATACTCCACATCGCCGCAATCTTCCAGATAAGCCCAGCGCGCTTCTTCTAAAAATTCCAGATACCGCGCATTGTTAACGTGCTGATAAATATCTAAATGATAACCGCGGACTTTAATTTGGGTCAGATGGGGCATGTTTGGCTCTCTGGTTGGACCTGTTTCGGCGCATTGTGCAGAAAAAGCGGACAGACGGCAATCAATTTGACCGCAACCGTTGTGCTGAGCGCCGCCACGCCCAGCCTCCGGCCCCGGCCAGCAGCAATAAAACAGCAGCCAAGGCCAGTTCGCGTTTGCGCGGCAAACTGGCTTTGAAGTTTGCCTGCAGCCGGTTTTCCGCGCTGGCAAGGTCTGGCTCCGGGCAACGGATACCAAAATCGGCGCCCCAAGGCACATAAGCGCCGTGCTGAAGATATTGCCGGTAATACTGCTGCGCCATTTCCGGGTCGCGGTGAATCAGCCAGGTCGTCGCCGCACATAAACTGGCGGCATAAGCCTGGCTGTTTTGTGGCCACAGTTCAGCGCTTTGCGCGGCGAGATCTGCCGCAATATAACGATAATGAAAGCGTTTATCCGGCACCGGCGCGCTCTGCGTCAGCCGTTGTTGTTCTGCCGCCGGGATTGGCCACAGCGGTGGCGTGTGGGATGGATAAAACTCAAACTGGCCGTAAAACACCTGATAATCCGGTGCTAATTCATAACCCAGCAGTTCAAGGCCATGCTGGCGGGTTAGCCGGGCCAGCTGAAACAGTGCGTCGGCGCGCCCGAGCTGCCCCAAATCCAGCTGCAGATAACGACCGAGGTGTTCCAGCTGGGTTTGCAGTGCGTTGGCGCTGCTTTTTTGTTGTAGCTGCTGATACTGCTGCGCCAGCTGCTGCAGCTTTGGCTCAACAAAATAACGTTGCGCTGTGTCGGTCTGACCTTCACGCAGCAGACGACGCGCCAGTAACTGCCGGAGTAATGTATTAGGTTCAGTATCGCCGAACCAGGACCACTGGCTGTCGGCCTTGGGTTGCCCTTGCGGCACTTCCGCATCGACAAACTGCTGCAGCTCGGCCGTTGTCAGTACCCGCTCAGCGATGTAAGCCGTGTCTTGCCAGAATTCGCTGCCGGCCTGATATAACAGCCGCATCGCCTGCAGATATTCACCACGCTGTAGCGCTAACACGCCGGCTTCTGCTTCAACGCGGCATTGCGTCTGCAGTTGTTTGCGGCTGATTTGACGGCTAAAGGCTTCATCATATTGAAATTCAGGCGCTTTTGCCGGCGCAGGCAACGTGGTTGGAAAGGCTTTACTGGCTTTGGCATATGCCGTGGCGGCAGCAGCTAAATCATTACTGCGCAGCGCCAGTTTTGCACTGAGCCACCATTTCAGCGGGCTGTCGCTGGCTTGTTTGAGCAGCAGAGTAGCATTGTCATATTGGCCTTGCTGATAACTGACAGCGGCCAGTTCCAGCGCGTTGGTTAGCTGTACTTCCGGGCTTTGTTGCAGCAGCTGCAGTAACCGGGTCAGCTGCTGCGGCGCGCTGTATTGCAAGCCTGATAGCTGACTCAGCAGATAAAGACTCAGTAATCGGCTGACGGCAGGCTCTGTCAGCAGCGGTTGCAGCTCTGCATCCGGTTTGGCCAGCAGCTGGCGGCTCAGTTGCAGCAAAGATGCATAACCCGAAGCATCATAGTGCGCCTGAGTCGCATACAAGCCAATCGCCTGCGGCCATTGCTGCTGCGCCAGTAATAACCGGGCTTCTTCGCCCAAACTGGCGACGGCCAGTTGCAGCGGGTCGGCGAGGCCTGCGGCCACTTCAGCGCGTAGCTTCTGCCACAGCTGGATGGCTTGCTCTGGCGCAGTTTCAGCTTGCAGCCTGGCCAGGCTATACAGCGCCCAGCTGCGGCGCTGTTGTTGCGCAGCGGCGGGCAAAGCCAGCACTTGCTGAAACAGTGCAGCTGCTGTTTTGGTGTCTTTGCGAAAAGCCACAGCGGCTGCCGTGTATAAGCGCAGTTCGTCGCTGAGATCTTTGCCGGCTTGCAGTGCTGCCGCAGCGTCGTTTTGTTGTCGCATCGCCGCGACCCGCTTCGCATCTTCAGTCGGCAATAACTGCTGTTCCGCCTGTTCAGTGCTGCTAATAAGCCTCCCGGCCTGATAGTCATATTGGCTTTGGAACACTTTTTCTGGCACCGGCCAGGAAACCGGCTGGCTGGCTAATTGCGTCACCAGCACAGCGAATTCTGGTTCCGGCAGTTTTTGCAGGTGTGTGCCACGTTCGGACAGCAGCTGCAACGGGAAATCCGGGCCGCAGCTTTGGGCGGGGGCGCTGGCCAAAGTCAGGGCGATACTGGTGGTCAAAACGGTCAGCCGGGAGAAGTGAAGCTGTGGCATATAATTCCTTTTAATCAACCAGCGGGCTGATGGGCTCTAATTGCTGGCAACGCAGCCAGGCGATAGTCAGGCGCTGCGCCGGCGCAAGTTCGAACGCTGCGGCGGCACCTGCAGGCTCGCGTTGTAAATACCAGTCGGCACCTTGTTGGTGCCACTGATAACCGTGCTGTGCGTCGCCGCCTAAACATTGTAAACCGCGAAAGCTGAGTTTGTCCGGCAGCTCCGCACTGAGATTGCCGCTGTTGTTAAGTGCAATATCAAAGCGGCCCTGCTCTTGATGCAGCTCCGTATGCAGCGTTGCTGTCAGCGCCTCACCACGTACCAGCGCCTGTAATGTAACAAGCGGCCAGCTGCGCTGGTCGTCGGGCAAAGGCAGGCGAAACCAGACAATCCCCTGAACCTTTGGCAAGTGCTGAGCTTGCAGCCAGCTGAGGAAATCTGCCACTGCCTCTGGCCGACTCAGTAAAGCCCGGCGTTGCCCGACAAGCGGCAGCGGTGTTTCGCTTTCGACCCGGTCGCCATCAGCGGTAGCGATGAGCGCCGAATGATAGGCCGGCAACGCTAAAAACAGTGGGCAAGGTGTGTTGGCTGCGGCATTTTGCGTCCAAAGTTTTGCCTTGCTGCTGTCAAATAAACCTTGTGCTGGTGATAACACCGAATGCAATTGCAAGGTCAGCTGGTCTGCCGCCTGACACAGCCCCGGATAATCTGCTGAGTGCAACCAGTCCGGCAATGCGGTGATCTGTAGCGACAAGGACGCGGGCAGTTGCTGACGCAGTGCTCGCAGCCACTGGCGGTAGGGCGCCAGAGCAGCACGGGCGGCGTCGTAATCAATTTCGATAGCCTGTAGTTTAACTTGGGCCTGCTGCGCAGCGGCAATCTGCGGCTGCAGTTGTTGCCACAATTCTATGGCTGTCGGCAGTTGCGACAACTGGCCATCCAGCCTGAGCACCAGCGTGACCGGACGCGGATCCGGTGCCAATAACGCCCAGTCTGGCGCTGCGTGCGTCCAGACTGGGCCGGTGTTACTTAAGTGAAATTGCAGGTTCAGTACCCGCAGCTGTGTGAAATCTGGTTGGCTTTGCTGCAGGGCTTGCGCATGTGCCGGCCGCCAGACGCGCTGCCAGATATAGACCTGATGATCAAAAGCCGGTGTTGGCTGGACCTCAGCGGGCGGTGAACAACCCGCGATCAGGCAAGCCATCAGCCATAGTGAACAACGTCGCCAGGCGAGTCGCATCACAATGGCAGATTAAATCCAGGCGAAAGCGTCAGCATACATATGACCACGCTCAGCACCGGCGGCGAGGAAAGCGTCCCGTACCGCTTTCACCATCGGGAATGGCCCGGCGATATAAATGTCGTAACCTGCCAGCGACGGAATATCTGCCAGCAACGCTTCATGCACCAGGCCGCTGCGGCCAGTCCAGTCGCCGGTCGGCTCCTGCAATACGGTGATCAGTTCAAGGCCTGGCCGCATTTCCTGTAACTCGGCCAGTTCCTGCTGATAATACAAGGCTGATTCATTGCGCAGGCCCCAATACAGCTGCACAGGGCGGCCATCCGGTTGTTGCGCTAAAGCTTTGACGATGCTGCAAACGTAAGAGAAACCGGTGCCGCCGGCCAGCAATAACACCGGGCGGTTGCTGTCCGGGCGTAAATAAGCTTCACCAAGTCCGACCTGAATGAGCACCGCCGCGTTGTCCTGCAAATGGGTCAGCGCCTGACTGGCGTAAGCGTCTGTGACATTGCCGCCAATCTGCAGTTCGATAAATTCATCACCCGGCGCACTGGCAATTGAAAACGGCCTTTTATCGCTGTCGGATAAAAAAATCTGTAAGTACTGACCCGGCAGATAATGCACAGGTTCCTGCGGTTTTAACCGCACCCGGCGCACGCCGGCGGTTAAGGCTTCGATACTGACCACATCAGCCAGCACTTTATTGCTGGCGTGGAGGGAAAACTGTTCTGACATCGCGGTTTCGTCTCTGTTGGCTCAGGGCCGGATAAAAGGATGGTGCAGCACCAAATCACTGCCGGCGTATGCCTGACAGCCGTATACAAATTTTTGTTCAACATCTGTGGGGCTGAGCGGTGACGGTTCGTCATAGCGCACGTCACCACTTTTTAACCGGCAGACGCAGGAGGTACAAACCCCCTGGCGGCAGCGATGCGGAAAATCGATACCGGCGCTTAAAGCGGCGTCCAACAGCGTCTCCGTCGGACTAGCGGCAAAAGTGACACCTGAAGGTTCAATCCGCACCAAAAATCTGTTGTCTGTCATTGCGCTGTCTGGCATCAGTATAACCCCCGCGGTTGCACCGGTAGTGGAATGCCAAGCGAATCCCAAATGGCATCAACTTTTTGCTTCACGTCTTGGCGCATCACAATAGGTTCGCCCCACTCACGTGTGGTTTCACCCGGCCATTTATTGGTGGCGTCCATACCCATTTTAGAACCAAGGCCCGACACCGGCGAAGCAAAATCCAGATAATCAATCGGCGTATTTTCAATAAGCGTCGTGTCGCGCGCCGGGTCCATCCGCGTGGTGATGGCCCAAATCACATCCTGCCAGTCACGGGCGTTGATGTCATCATCACAGACGATGACAAACTTGGTGTACATAAACTGACGTAAAAACGACCAGACGCCCATCATCACGCGTTTGGCATGGCCCGGGTACTGTTTTTTCATCGTGACCACGGCGAGGCGGTAAGAACACCCTTCCGGCGGCAGATAAAAATCGACAATTTCCGGGAATTGCTTTTGCAGCAACGGAATAAACACTTCGTTCAGCGCCACGCCTAAAATCGCCGGTTCATCCGGTGGCCGGCCGGTGTAAGTGCTGTGGTATATCGGTTGTTCACGGTGGGTGATATGGGTGACGGTAAAGACCGGGAACGAATCAACTTCGTTGTAATAACCGGTGTGGTCGCCATAAGGGCCTTCCGGCGCCATTTCACCCGGCTCCAGATAACCTTCCAGTACAAACTCGGCGCTGGCCGGCACCTGCAAATCGTTGCTGACGCATTTAACCACTTCGGTATTGTCGCCGCGTAGCAAACCGGCAAAAGCGTATTCAGACAACGAATCCGGCACCGGTGTTACGGCACCTAAGATAGTCGCCGGATCTGCGCCTAAAGCGACGGATACCGGAAAACGCTGGCCCGGATGGGCTTTTTGCCACTCGAGAAAATCCAGTGCGCCACCGCGGTGTGACAACCAGCGCATAATGACTTTGTTTTTACCCAGCACCTGCTGACGGTAAATTCCCAGATTTTGCCGCTCTTTGTGCGGGCCGCGGGTGACAGTTAAACCCCAGGTGATCAAAGGCGCAGCGTCGCCGGGCCAGCAGGTCATCACCGGTAACCTGGTTAAATCGACGTCATCACCGCTTTTCACTACTTGCTGACAAGGCGCTTTACGCACTTCTTTCGGTGACATATTCAGCACCTGCTTAAAAATCGGCAGTTTGCTGAAGGCATCTTTTAAGCCTTTTGGCGGCTCAGGTTCTTTTAAGAACGCCAGTAGTTTGCCGACTTCCCTAAGCGCCGACACTTCGGTCTGGCCCATGCCAAGTGCAACGCGTTCGGGCGTACCAAACAGATTCGCCAGCACTGGGATGTCATAACCTTTTGGGTTTTCGAATAATAAGGCAGGGCCGCCGGCACGCAGCGTGCGGTCAGCGATTTCAGTCATCTCCAGCACCGGGTCGATTTCGGCGCTGATGCGATGCAACAGGCCGCGTTGTTCCAGTTGCGCGATGAAGTCTCGTAAGTCTTTGTATTTCATTCAGGACCTGCTGAAAAGGTGCCGGTAATGGACCGGCATTATACAGTGATGCCGGCGCCCGCCAAGGGAGTCTCGGCAGGCGACCTGGTGATTAGCGCTCTTTATTACGGCTGCTGAACTGTTTCAGTGCAGCCTGAACGGAAAAGTTATAGTGCTGCTGCGCCGGATTGTGCTGCAGGCTGAAGCGGCGAAAATCAATATGGTGCCATTGGCCTGCCCGCAACAACGGCTGATATTGCGGTAGATTCTGCCTGGTCAGGACATCCAGCTGCAACAAAGGCACGTCGGCGAAGGGCGTGGGTAATTTGCCGTGCACGTGGTCATAAATCAGCACCAGCGCAAAAGCTGCCATCGTAAAATGACCGCCAGCCGAGGCGGTTAACTGGCCCTGCGCTATGGCTTTTTGCGCTTCCGGGATCCAGTCAAATCCGCCGACGCAATATTGTCCGGCCGCCGCAGGCCCGAGTGTGTCCAGTACGCCCAGCGCCATCCAGTCTGATGCTGCCCAAATCAACCGGCTGTCCGGATAACGCCGCAGCAGCTGGCGGCTTTGTTCGGCGGCGAGCTGCCGCTCCCATTTGCCGTTGACCAGCTGGTGCACAGTGCCACCGTGCTGGCGCATCGCCTGATAGACACCCTCGGCGCGCCGGTCGGTTTCATAGTTGATCATGCCGTTAATGCCAATCAGCTGATCGGCACTGGGGCAGGCCTGCAGTAATGCCAGCGTCATTTGCTGGCTCGCCAGCACATTATCGAAATAGAGTTCAGCCAGCCAGTTCGGGTAGCGCTCGCCGGGGCGGCCGACCTTGGGTACTTCTTCCGGCTGCCACATGTGTTCCAATGTGATAATTTTGACCGGATATTTCGCCAGCAGCTCCATCAGCTGCACACCGGCGCCGGTATAGGGCTGCACTATGGCATAGTCCGGCTGGTGTTTTTGCAGGTATTCCGTCAGTTTTTGCTGTTGCAGTAAACGGTTCGCATCGCCATTGATAATCGTCAGGTCCAAATCCAGCTGCTCTGCCGCAACACGGGCAACTGCCTCAACTTGCATAAAAAAAGGGTCGGAAATCAACGATGGATTAACGAACAAAACCGAAGGCCGGGCAGTGGCAAAAAATGGCAGCAGGCAACAGCAGAGCAACCAGCGCATACAGCGTTTCCCGTTCCGAATGGCAAGATATATTCAGTGTATGCTGAGCCTGACAATGCCGGCAAATTTGTCGGTACGCTAGGGCAATTGTGCTGGTCAATTGCACCGGCCTTCCCTTAAGATAAGACATCCAGATGTCTGAAGGTGATAAGATGAAAGTTGCAACGCGGATTGTGCATGCCGGTCGTGCGCGCAAATGGGCCGGTTACAGTGTCAACGTGCCGGTGGTGCGGGCCTCGACTGTGGTATTCGACAGCATGGCTGAGATGAAACACGCGGTCAGACACCGCGGCGAGCATGTACCTTACTACGGCCGACGCGGCACCCAAACTCATTTTGCCTTCAGCGATGCGGTCTGTGCTTTAGAAGGTGGCGCTGGTTGCGCTTTATATCCTAGTGGTGCCGCAGCGATCAGCGGGGCTTTATTAGCTTTCCTCAAAACCGGTGACCATCTGCTGATGGTCGACGCGGCTTACGAGCCTACCCGCGCTTTGTGCGACAAAGTGTTAAAACCGCTGGGCATTGAAACCACCTATTACGACCCTTTGATAGGTGCTGGAATTGCCGAATTAATCAGGCCCAATACCCGGGTAATTTATCTGGAATCGCCCTGTTCACTGACGATGGAAGTGCAGGATGTGCCGGCTATTTGCGCTGTGGCTCAGGCGCATAACATCGTCACTATCCTCGACAACACCTGGGCCTCGCCGATTTTATGTCAGCCTTTTGCCATGGGTGTCGACATCTCAATTCAGGCCGCGACTAAATACATTTGCGGCCATTCCGATGTGATGCTCGGCACCGCCAGCGCCAATGCCAGACACTGGCCGCAGCTGCGCGAACACAGTTATCTGCTGGGTTATTGTGCCTCGGCCGATGATGTCTATCTGGCCGCGCGGGGCTTGCGTACATTGGGCGTACGGCTGGCACAGCATGAACGCAATACGCTACAGGTGGTCGAGTGGCTGGCGCAGCGGCCGGAAGTTGCGGCTATTTTGCATCCGGCGTTGCCGCAACATCCTGGCCATGCAGTGTTCAAGCGGGATTTCTCCGGCAGTAACGGCTTGTTTTCATTTGTGCTGAAACAGGGCGATTTGGCGGCGGTCACGGCCTTTGTAGAAGGTATGCAGCACTTTAAAATGGGCTTTTCCTGGGGCGGTTATGAAAGCCTGGTGCTGGCTAATCTCGATATACAGGCGCTGCGCAGCGTCACCACCTGGCCGTATCAGGGGCCTTTGATCCGGCTGCATATCGGTCTGGAAGACCCGGCGGATTTAATTGCCGACCTTGCCACCGCTTTTGATCGGATGCAGTTGGCCACAGCATGCTGACAGGGCCGTTGGCCGCCCCAGTTGAATTTGCGCTATAGTCAGATTTTCTTAGTCTGATGGAAAAAGCCGATGCGTCTGTGGTGGCCGCTGTTCTGTTGCTGGTTCGTGCCCGCTGCGTTTGCTGCCGAATGCCCGGCCACGCTGCGGATGGCGTATAACGCCAGCTGGCTGCCTTATGTTGAAGTCACGGACGAAACAGTCAAGGGCCGCGATATCGACCTGATCCGTCAGCTGCTGTCCCAGGTCAGCAGCCGGCTGCAACTGCAGTTTGTGCCGGAAAAACGCGCGATGCAGATGCTGCAGCAAGGCCAGGTCGATATGCTGTTTGCTGCCTCTTACACCCCGCAACGGGCTGAATTTGCCTGGTTCAGCGACGCTTACCGCAAAGAATATAATGTGGTGCTGATCCACCAGCAAACACTGGCGTTGTATCCAGAATTACGCCAGCGCGAAGCTTTTCTGGCGCTGGCGCAGCGCAAACTGATTGGTACATATAACCTGGCCGGGTTTTATGGCGACAGCTTCGAGCAGATCAAGCAACAACCGGCGGTGAAACAACGGAGCCTGGCGGTGTATGAACCGGAGCGCCGGCTGGATTTGGTCGCCGGCCGCCGTGCTGATTTTACAATCGCGGACAGTGAAGCGGTCAAACTGGATTTAGCGGCGCGTTCTGACGCCGCGCAGTTTGCGGTATTACCGTTTTTTCTCAACGAGGCGGACATTCACCTGATGCTGAGCAAAGTCACAGTGTCGCAGCGATGTGTGATGGCCCTGAACCAGCAGCTTACTGCTCGTGGAAAAATGACTCCAGCGACTGTCCCGTCAGCTTTGGGATCCGACTAAATACATACCAAATCGCGCCCATCATGATCAGTGTGGACGGGATGGCGATCACCGGGTAACTCAAGGCCGTCATATTGGCCAGTTCTTCATTGTATGCCGGCGTGCCCGGCGGGCTGACCAACAGCCATTTGGCCAGCAGATAATTCAGCACCGACGACAGAAAAAATGAGCCGGCAATGATACGGGTGGCCTGGTCCAACGTTTGCTCAAACTGCTGTTCAGTGCCATTGCTGCTGAGCTTCTCTTTCAGCAAAGTCAGGTTCAGCAACTGCATATTTTCCAAAATGGTTTTCACCAGCGGGAAGCGGGTGCGGCCACTGATTAAAATCAGCAAACCAATCAGCCCCGGAACAGCAGCTTCTTTGATCGCAATGTATTTCGGGTCCAGCTGTAACAGACTCATGCCACCGGTCAGCAACACGCTGATAATACCGACAATAGAGAAAAAATTCAGTTTGCCGGATTGTTTCAGCTCCCACAGGCCAAAGCCAATCGGAAAGGCCAGTGCGGCGACCAGGCCCCAGACCGGCCCCAGATAATCGTCGGTACTGAGTTTGCTCAGGATCAGCACCGGAATAACAATGTTAAATGCCAGATTGGCGAATAGATTACCGGCGGTTTGTGGTTGTGGGGTCGTTGTTCGGTTTGATGTCATGGTGGCAAGT
Source organism: Rheinheimera sp. (assembly GCA_008015325.1). GTDB lineage: Bacteria > Pseudomonadota > Gammaproteobacteria > Enterobacterales > Alteromonadaceae > Pararheinheimera. Next base: position 10,880 of record SSFI01000132.1, on the reverse strand, counting down.
TCCGGTACTGCACAGTGCAGTTGTTTTACCATAACGAGCAGCAAAGTCCCAGAACCAAGCAATGGCCTCGCGCTGAATTGGCGGGTTTTTCCGCGGTCCCGCCGCTGCATGCGATGAAACTGGAAATAATTTGTTAAGAATTTTATTTTGCTTAATACCGGCAACTCGGGAAGACTTACGCTCAAACCAATTAACAGGAGTTCCCGATGAAAATGCTGATGACATTGACCGCAGTGCTGCTCAGTAGCCAGGTATTTGCCTCTGCACCGGAAGAAGTGGTGATCAAGGATTTCGAATACACCAATAAATACGAACTGGCGTTGCGGCAGACCAAGCACTCGGATAAAGGCAAAGCCTTCCCGGTGTTACTGGAATATGCCAAATATGGTGAAAAGCTGGCCCAGTATATGGTCGGCACTTTTTATCTGTCAGGCATCGGCACTGAAGCCAACCCGACTGAAGGCCTGATTTGGATTGGCACTGCGCTGGAACAGCGCACGGCTGAATGGCAACGGACTTATGACAACATCACGGCGAAATTACCGGATGATCAAAAAGCCATGCTGAATGATTTAGTGAAAAAACGCATCGAGCTGTATGGCGTGCAGGCGCAAAAAATGTCCTGCCGTAACGAAGCGGCCGTGATGGGCTCGAACAAACGTTACCATGTCTGCACTAAGATCCGCGACGGTGCGCAGCGCGTCACAGTGGTGAAATACCCAAATAGTTAAGCTTCTGATTTAAATCTTAAAAAGGCGCCTGTGGCGCCTTTTTTGTGCCAGAAATTGATGCCGTCAGGCCAATGTGTCAACAGTTCGTATGGCCTTCGGCCTCAGACCGGTATTCAGTCCCGCCGCGAATAATTTTTAGTCAACAGCTTGCTTTTATACTGTACGGTGCATAGCATTAAGCTGTGTATCGCACAGTATGCGATGCACAGTATCAGCACCACGGATTGCAGGAACTGAAGATGAATGATGACAGGCTCGACAAGCTCAGGCTGGAACTGCGCCGGGGCGTGTTAGTGCTGGCGGTACTAGCATCCAGCCGCACGCCGCAATACGGCTATTCACTGCGTAAGCAACTGAATGACAACGGCATTGAGATTGATGAAGGAACTTTGTATCCGCTGGTGCGCCGGCTGGCAGAGCAAGGTTTACTGGATAGTCAGTGGCAAATGGCCGAAGGCCGCGAGCGGCGTTATTACCAGCTGTCGGCCACTGGTGCCGAAGTGCTGGCGCAACTGAGCACAGAGTGGCAGCAACTACACGGCAGCCTGGCAACTTTACTGGAGCAACCATAATGGAATTACTCGAACGTTATCTGGCTGCAGTTACCGCTGAATTGCCGGCGGACAAGCAGCACGACATTATCCGCGAACTCAGAGCAAACCTGCTTGACCAGATTGAAGCACAGCAGCAGGACGGGCCGCTCGATGATATCCAGCTCAGCCAGCTGCTGTTACAGCAAGGCCATCCAATTGACGTCGCGCAGCGATTTGCCCCTAGTGCGCCGCTGATCGCCAGCGAAGATATGCCGCTGTACAAAACGGTGCTGTGGCATGGTGCCGCACTGATGGCGGTGATCGCATTGCTGAAAAGTCTGGGCGGGTTAGTGCTGGCGGATTCCATCAATCCGGTGCGTCTGCTGCTGCAGTTGGGTTTTAGTTTTATCGATAATTTTGCCACATTATTATTAGTGGTGACCGCGATATTCTACGGCGCCGGCCAGGCCGGCTGGACCAAAGAATGGCGGCAACGCCAGTGGCATCCGGCCCGGTTGCCGCGGTATCCGCTGGCGCGGATGAAGTTGTCGGATAGTATCACCGACTTAACCAGCGCGTTGTTTTTGCTGTTGTTGTTATGGACACCGCTGTGGTTGTCGGTTGAAGCGCAACAACATTTGCCAGTGCGGCTGGCTGACGGCATGGAACACTGGCGTTATCTGCTGACTGTTTTTGCGGCCTTGTCAGCAGTTTTTGCCTGTTACCGGCTGACCCAGTTCAGCTGGCAACGCTGGAGCAAGTGGTGTTATATCCTTGATCATCTGGTGTTTGCCGTGATTTTTGCCGCAATGGCGCTGCAGCGGGATGTATTCGCTGCGCCAGAGCAATTCAGTGACGGCGCCAGATTCTTCTGGACCCATGCTGCCGGCAGCATCTCTTATATCTTGTTAGCGACCGCCGTAGTGTTACTGTTATTGGCCGCCAATGAGTACCGGCAATTACGCCGGCTCTGAGCAAATTATTCAGGCTGTGGCCGTTGCCACAGCCTAAGTAAATGATTCTGCAATGATTGTTTTTCCAACAAGAACTCTGGCATTAAAGCGAAGCATTCTCAATTGCATGCATATGATTTAATTGAAGTTTTTGCCAATCTAAAACTCGACCCCCGTCGTAAATCCGACTACAATCCTGAACAATTTCCCTGTTTCACTACCAGTATTGGTAAAAAAGGAGCCCGGCGATGCAAGGTGATGCCGCTGTACTGAGTATCCTCAATGAGGTGCTGACGTCCGAACTAACGTCGATTAACCAATATTTCCTCCACGCCCGCATCTACAAAAACTGGGGCCTGCACGACCTGAATAACGTCTGTTATAAAAAATCTATCCGCGACATGAAACAAGCCGACGAGCTGATTGAACGCATTTTGTTCCTCGAAGGTTTACCCAACCTGCAGGCGCTTGGTCGCTTACGCATCGGCGAAGACACCGCGGAAATGCTGCAATGTGACCTTGAATTTGAACTGGAACAGCTGCCACTGCTGAAAAATGCCATCGCCTTGTGCGAGCAAAAACAGGATTACGTCAGCCGTGAAATGCTGCAGGAAATTCTGGAACACGAAGAAGAACATATCGATTGGATCAATGCACAGCAGTATCAGATTGGTGCTATGGGCATGGAAAATTATCTGCAAAGCAAAGTGAGCGGGGAGTAAGCAGCATGCAAGGCAAACAAGCGATTATTGATGCACTGAACGTGCTGCTGGCCAATGAACTGAGCGCAATGGACCAGTATTTTATTCATTCGCGCACGTATCTGGACTGGGGTCTGCACAAGTTATACGAGCGCATCGATCATGAAGTCACCGACGAAAAAGCCCATGCCTCGGCTATCATCGAGCGGATTTTATTCCTCGAAGGCACGCCGGACATGAGCAAACGCGATGCGCTGCAGATTGGCAGTGATGTACCATCCATGCTGCAGAACGACCTGAATGTGGAATACAGCGTCGGCAAATTACTGAAGCAAACCATGGCATTATGTGAGCAGGAACAGGATTATGTCACCCGCGCCATGCTGCAAAAATTACTGGATGACACCGAAAACGATCACGCCCACTGGCTGGAACAGCAACTGCGGCAGATCAAACTGTTTGGTTTACCGAATTATCTGCAATCACAACTTTAAGCAATAAAAGCGATTTAACCGCTGGCTTTGCCAGACAATAACAGGCAGGCAACGTTTCACAGGCCGGGAATTCCCGGCCTTTTTTTGCTTTTAGCAGACTGATTTTTTGCGCTGCACTCAGCCATATACGACCCAGGCAATCAGGCTGCCCAGTAACAAATAAATCAGCATCGGGCCGAATGTCAGTTTGAGCAGAGAGCGCTCTTGTCCCTGCAATCCTGCCACACTGGCCGCCGCAACCAGGTTCAGCAGGCAGATCATATTCCCGGCATTGGCCCCAAGCATCTGCAACGCCAGCACTAATGCCGGATCTAAGCCAGCTTGTCGCGCCAGATGGAGCTGCATGTCTGCGAACAACAGATTAGAAAATGTCGCGGATCCTGCGATAAATGCGCCCAATGCGCCAAGAAAAGCACTGAAACCTAACCAATACTCGGCCAGTGCGGTGCCGGCTAATGTGGCGAGATAAGCCGGCATTGCGGGTAAGCCAGCGGTATTGACATCCGAATGCACAAATAAACGTACCAAGGGCAATGCGAACAGCAGGGTCAGCGCCGCGCCCATGAGCTTAGGCCAGCAATCCCGCCAGCAGGCGGCCAGTAAAGCCACGGGTTTGTTGCGGCTGGGCAGAAAGGCGAATACGGTCAGAATGAATAATGTCCCGGGCAGATACAGCGGACTGACTTCGATGCTGATTGTACTGCCTAACAGGTCCGGAAAAGACCACTGATAAGACTGCAATGCCGTTTTAAACGGCAACCAGGTTAACCGACTGACTAACAGCAGCCCGATCACTGCCAGATAAGGCGCCAGCGCTGTACGGATCTGTGCAGCGCTGAGCTGAATATCATTGTCGTTGCCTGCTTCGTCTGCTTTATAAGGGAGCGGGCGATACCGTTGAAACAAATAACTGACGGCGAAACCTGACAGAGCTGCCAACATTGATGGAAATTCAGTGCCTGCCAGCTGTAACCAGCCCCAGGCGCTAATGCTGTATGCGAACCCGGCGACCAGCGCATGAGACAGTGCAGGTGCCATTGGCAGACTTGGTTGAAATAGCCGGCAATACATCACCAGCATCAGGACTGGTAGTACAGGGGAGGCAAATAAATCTATTAAAACCAACTGATTACCGACCGCCAGCAGGTCAGCGTCAGGTAACTGTGCGCCCTGCGCAATACCAATCAGCAGGGGGGTACCCAAAGCACCAAAACTTACCGGTGCCGAATCTGCGATAAGCGTTAACATTACCGCAGCCACTGGCGGAAACCCCAATGTGACTAATAAAGGCGCCAAAATGGCTGCCGGGGTGCCGAAGCCGGCGATCCCTTCCAGAAACGCAACACCAAACCAGCCTACCCATAATAGTTGCAGGCGGGGATCTGGACTTAATCGGGCAAAAGTCTGGCGGATGATTTCCAGTTGACCGGTTTGTCGCTGATAAGCCAGTAGTAGTAGCGCGCCCGCCATGATCCATAACACTGTGAGGGCGATAATCAGCCCTTCCAAAGTGGCGGCAGCCAGTTGCAGCAACGGCATCTGCCAGTAAAAAAATGCCAAAGTGGCACTGCTGACCATGGCGAGCACCATCGCCACGGCGGTGTTTAGCCGCAGGCCAATCAGTAAGATCAGAACCAGTAACAACGGCGCCAAGGCTGTGAATAAGATCAAGGTTGCAGTTCCAGATATTGTTGCACTTGCTGCAAATCTTCGGGCAGGCCAAACAGCAGCAGGACGTCGCCACTTTGCAGCAGCGTATCGGCGCTTGGATGTGACAGTCGCTGTTGATTTCTGATCAGAGCCTGCACACTGACAGCCTGCAGCGGCAAGGCGGACAGCGGCTGTCCTTGCCATGGATGATTTTGTGGTAGCACCATAGGCAGTAACTGGCCATGGACAGTGGCGCTGTCGTCAGCAGGTAAAATCAGCTGATGTAATAACGGATAGCGCTGGCGGCGCTGTTCGGCTAACAGCCGCGCGACTTTTTTCGGTTCAATATTCAGGCTCAGTAATGCCTGAGACACCATCATCATGCCTGCTTCGAGGGTTTCGGGGACCACTTCGTCTGCACCGGCGGCTCTGAGCTGGGCCAACTGACTCTCATCGCGGGTGCGGATCAGCACCCGACAGTCCGGATTTAATTGCTTGCTCCAGCGCAGCGTAGTCAGCGCTGACGCTAAATCGTCATGAGCGATCAGCAGCAAACGGGCCTGTGAGATACCGATCGATTGCAGAATTTCCGGATTGGCAGCGTCACCAAAATAGACCGGCTCTCCGGCCAACCGGACTTGTGCAACCAGCCTGGCGTCATTTTCAATCGCGACAAATCCGATTTGTTGCGCTTCCAGAAAATTACCGAGGATTTGGCCGATACGGCCGTAGCCGGCGATGATCACCTGAGCTGCTGGCGGTGTTGGCGGCGCTGTGACCGGATCCGGTATATCGGGGGCTGGCGACAACCAGCGCGACAATGGCAGATTAAATTTAATCAGCACACTGGCGAATAACATCGACATCAGCACCAGTCCCAGCATGATCTGAGTTTGTGGTCCGGTTAACACATTGCCGCTGATCGCCAGTAACGCAAAGCCAAATTCACCGCCGACAGCGAGGATTAAACCGGTGCGCCAGGCAAATAACCAGTCGTGGCCGTGCCAGCGCACCAACATCAGCACCAGCAGCGTTTTAAACAACAACATGCACAGCGCGCCAGCGAGCGCAAGTGGCCAGACCGGCCACAAAGCCGCAGGGTCAACCAGCATGCCAATGCTGACAAAAAACAACCCCAACAGCACATCGCGAAAAGGCCGGATGCTGCTTTCGACCTGGTGGCGAAATTCGGTTTCTCCTAATACCATCCCGGCCAGGAAGGCACCAAAGGCCATCGATAAACCCAGTTGCCCTGTGGCAAAAGCCGCCAGCAGGCAGACCAGAAACACGGTCAGGGTAAAAAGTTCGGTTGATTTGCGGTTCGCAACCTGACGAAACAGTGGCTGTAGCAGGGTTTTTCCACTGATGATCACCAAGCCCATCGCCACAGTCGCCTTGAGCAGTGCTATACCCAGCTCTCCGGCGATGTCACTGGCCATCGCACTGCCCAGCACCGGGATCACCACAATAAAGGGCACCGCAGTGATGTCCTGAAACACAGACAGCGACAGTGCCAACCGGCCCGGCGGGCTGTGCTCCTGCTGCTGCTCGCTCAGTTGTTTGCTGATAATTGTGGTGGAGGATTGTGCCGCCACGGCACCGATGACAAAAGCGGCGGCGGCATCAAGACCCAGCAGCATCAGGAGCAGCATCACCCCCAACGTGGTGAGCCCGACCTGACCTAAGCCGAGGCGTAAAATCGTGTGGCGCAGCGCATAAATCTGCGCCGGGGTAAAATTCAGCCCTATGGTGAACAATAAAAACACGATGCCATATTCAGCAACCTGATGAATGATGGCGTCATCCAGGGAAGGTCCGGCGGTATGTGGACTGAGCAGCACGCCGACCAGCAAATAAGCGATACTGGCCGGCACATGCAGGCGCTGGGCGCACAGCACCAGCGCCACCATCAGGGTCAGCAATAGCAGTAACTGGAACAGCGGGTCATGCAGCATCTGTGCTCCCGGGTCAGCTTGCTTTGCATGTTGCGGTGAAATTCCGCACCGGGTTTGCCCGCATCATCCGTTCAACTGTCTACACTGACCGGGCAGATAAAGCCGGCTGGTTTCACCGTGAGTACCGAACAATCGAGTTGTTCAAGAATAGTTTCAGCGGTATTGCCGATTAAAAAGCCAGCGATGCCGGTGCGGCCTACTGTGCCCATCACGACCAAATCCGGTGCCAGTTCACGGATCCGTTCGGCCAGTACCTGGCCTGGTTCACCGCGCAGCAGTTCATAGTCAGGCCGCAGAAAACTGCAAACATGTTCGCCGAGCCAGTCCCGGACTTGCTGCTGAAACCTGCCGAGCGCGGTCTGATGACTCTGATACAGACTCTGTTCCAGTTCAGCTTCGGCCAGGGCCGGGTTGTCACACCACATCAGTACTGACCCGGCCTCCATGGGCTGCCAGGCGTGCAGGAACTGCAAACCGCCGCCTTGCAGCGTCGCAGTGGCCGCGGCCAGCTCAACGATTTGCCGGTTCAGGTTGTCTTCGTCCCGGTTTAAACCTGCCGGGTTCAGGTCAATGGTCGCTACCACTTTGCCATGATTGAGGCGGGCACCGGGTTTGAGCAACCATAAAGCACAAGGGCATTTGCGCAGCAGATGCATATCCTGACTGCCAAACAGTCGTTGCAGCCAGCCGGCGGGTTCTGCCGTTTTGATCACCAGGTCGTGCTGATTACGCAGCACGGCCCGAATAGTTTCGATAAAGCCGGTTCCGGTGACCACTTTGCAGCGGATCAGCGCTTTGTCCTGATATTGACTGGCCAGCTGCTGCAACTTTTTCAGGTAAAAACTTTGATAAGACTGCTCGATGTGTTCCGGCGTTTGCGGCTTAGCCATCGTTTGCAGCGCACTGAGCGGTGGCAGGATTTGCAATAGCGTGACGGAGGCATTATTTTGCTCGGCAATTTGCAAGGCGGCAGCCAGCGCTTGCTCTGGCTGCTGTTCCCGTCCACAGACGACTAAAATATTGGTGAAACGTTTCATCACGATACCTCCATTCATTTGTGCAGGGCGCTGCTCAGTTCAGCTACAGCATAAGTGTTCAGCACAGTGCGGATCTTGCGGTAAGTCAAACACTGCAGCTGAGTGTAGCCAGTGCCGATTTAAACAACAAAATAGCCTGACGGATGCAGATTGCCATGAATTGATTGTTTTTGCAGCAATCAGTGTGTTGCAGGCAGGGTTCCTTCCGCTGCTGCGCTTGAACTGCGTCGGCATTTTTGCCACACTGCTGCCGCTTTCCGAACAAGCGGGCGTCGTATAATGGTAATACCCCAGCTTCCCAAGCTGGTGCCGTGGGTTCTTATCTTACCCACCTACCTTGTGCGTCTTAATAGACCTGCTGAATGCTCCTTTAGATCAGAACAAATGCGGCTATCGTATAGTGGTCATTATAAAAGCTTCCCAAGCTTTGGAGGTGGGTTCGATTCCCACTAGCCGCTCCACTTTAAATTCCAACGACTATTATAAATTCTATGCATCCACAGCCAACATTAACACTTGCATTTCACTCTCAATTATTTAACAAGTAATTAAATGCTCTTATAAACTATAGGTGATCGCATGGAACTACTTTGTCGAATGTGCTTTCAAGTAAAAAAACTAAAAATGTCACATATAATTCCTAGCTCCTACTTTAGAAGTCTTAAAAACGGAAATAATTCAGGACAACTTGTATTAGTGAGCACAGATGAGAAAACTCCTCCCAAAATCAGTAACTCAGATCCGAAAGAAAGATTGCTCTGCCACGATTGCGAACAATTCCTTAGCGGAAGATATGAACAATATGGAACAAGATTGTTAAGAGATCCAAAATCGACCAAAAAGTTTGATACATATGTATTGGTAAAAAATTTTAGATATAAGACATTCTACTTATACCTTTTATCAATTCTATGGAGAGCTTCTGTCTCTGAAATAGTTTACCCCGAAATAAAATTAGGTGATGAATTAAATAATTTAATACTTTATCACATTAAAAATAACACACTCAGGACAGGCAGTGGCTTTCGCATCGACCATTTTTTAAAAATATCAGTCTTTAGGCTGACTGATTTATCGGGAAGCATTCCTGATTCCACTATAAAAAAAATAATAATGAACATTGGCACTGAATCTGGTGAACAGCCAGAAGATGGGGCAATTTTTTACTTTATGGCTGATGGATTCTTGATTGTTTTTTATATAAATGCTGAAAAAAGCATTCAGATACAACTGACAAAAAAAATATTCGCACAATTAAAAAACACACAATCAATTAAAATACCAATACACGACATAAAAGAATTTAAACAAATTAATGACGGATTTAATTCCATTTCGAAACACGCCAGCCTCGAAAATAAAAAATAGATGACTTGAACACACCTATCAATAAATAATAGATATAAAATCAAGGCTGGCAATAATTAATTATCAAAATAATAACTGGAATCAAGATACATCAGGATAAATTTTCCATCAGTTACCTTACCATCTGATACATGTAAATAGTCCATTTTAATGACGGTATTTCCTAACCTCCACGCTGAACTGGCCATTCCCCACCATCCATCAGCAAATTCAGACCTGTTCAATGGCTTATCAGTGTCAGGTTCACCGTATTGAAGGGTTAATCTCCCTTTTATGTATTCATACAAATTAAGTTTACTCCCTACCCCTTCAGCAGGAAAGTAAATTTGAATAAGCTTATTCCTTTCAAGATCAAAGTTATAAACTACATTTAATGAATAGATTCCAATAACTTCTTTTTCCACCTTAGTGAATTTAGCAAATTTTAAGGAAGGATCACTCTCGCTTATTATAACTAGGCTCCCTTTCTCAATTTCATTTAACTCGCTTATGGACATACCCCATTTTGACGTACCGTACCCTTCGACATTTACCGAATCAACTCTGGAAGTTTTAATTTCATCCAGTTTTGACTGATTGTCATCAACCACAAGTACATGTTTAACTATAAAAATAGATGCGACTGAAAAAACAAATAAAAATAAAATTTTTTTAGACATAGAGTTTCAACCAAAATCAAATGAATGTTAACTTAACGATCAAATAGTGCTTAGCAATATATAAAAATAATTATCAATTTAATAATTAAATATATTTAGCATTGCTTCAATAAACAAATGTTCTGAATGCGTGTACTCCACGCATTCGTAAAAATAATTCCGATATTGAACTTCACAACTCATAAAACTAAAGTAATCTATTTTTTAAAGTCTAAAGCCAGAAACGCCAATAACTTCACATTTTGTGAGATATTCAACAACTTGAGGATGCACAAATCCAACATTAAAATTAGTTATTTTTTGCTCAGAATTTGCAAGGAAAAGATCGTAAATAACGAATTCTTTTTTACCCATCTCAGTACCACTCATAGCAAAAAGAGTGCAAGATATTTCAACATCTTTTACGTTAAAATCATTACCATTTTTTAGCGTGAAGCTTGCAGAAATCGCAGTATCAAATGCAACACGCTCCCACCTTATGTAGCCAAGCTCAATCTTCTTGATCGCTTCTTCTGTTTTAGATAACTTCCGTCCCTCGTTATTCACCTGCCTCTGAGTTCGATCAGTAGCGGTGTTAAAAATCGTACCTATAACAAATATAATAAAAATCCAAAATAAGATTGATCTCACTATTGATTTGTTTTTTACTGGAGAACCACATTTAGGGCAGGTTTTAGCTTTGTTGCTAATTACCTCTCCGCATTCTTTACATTTAATAAGCGACATTAGATTTCACCTTCACAATATATGGAGTTATTTTTATTTAGTAAGCGCTATTAGTTTATAGAACTGCTCAAAC
>SSFI01000069.1 GCA_008015325.1 Rheinheimera sp. | reverse complement strand
TCGGTACGAGCCCGAAAAGCCATATTCCATTGTGTTTGTTGTATGATGTATTGGTGCGTCCTAGTGGACTCGAACCACCGACCCCCACCATGTCAAGGTGGTGCTCTAACCAACTGAGCTAAGGACGCATTTGGGCGTGCTATCTGAGAATTTGGTGCGTCCTAGTGGACTCGAACCACCGACCCCCACCATGTCAAGGTGGTGCTCTAACCAACTGAGCTAAGGACGCAACCTGTGTCATCAGCTGTGCTGACAACGGCGGCTATAGTATTTTTTGGCTCAAGTGATTGCAAGAGTTTTTTCGGTAACTTGGCTTAACCGCTGCAATTTTGCGCGCCAGCGCTGTTTAAACGGTACGCTTTAACCCGGCTGGTCGCATTGGCGCCAGCGTTGCCAGAATGCCACATGTTGTCGCAGTTGGTGTTGCAGGGCTTGCTGTGGCGCCACCAGTCTGTCCTGAACCGTTGGTTGTAATGGATGTTGCTGATACAGCTGTAGCAGGGCAGCGCTCAGCTCGTTTGCGATGCCATCGACGCGGGCGAGCTCGGCTTGCACCCGGCCAATAAAAATCTGCGTCAGCAGATTATCCCGGATGCTGCGATCTGCCTGGCAAAGTTCGGTGTTGCTGAGTGTTGCCAAAGCGGTATTCAGCTGCAGGAAAAACTGTTGCGACAGGCGCAGGCTGTGCTGTAAATCGGCGATAAGTTGTGTCTGATGTAAAACGCCCAACGCCTGATTGATATCGATTTGGCTAGCGGCCTGATAATCCTGTTTCTGCACCAGTTGGCGTAGTTTATTCAGTTGCTGCAGTGCCTGCAGCGTTTCGCTGCTGCCGCCCTGTTCAGACGCTACACCGCGCTGACTGCCGGCAAGCTGCTGGCGTAACGTCTGGTCGCGGCTAAGCAGGTTGGCAAACACGGCCGGCAGCTGCTGTTGTTTTTGCAGGAAAATTTGCTGCAGCTTGGCTATAAGCTCAGTGTCAAGCTGATTGGCCAGCGCCGGCGTTGTCAGGCAAAGACCGAGTTTATCCAGCAAACGCAGTTCGTAATGCAGTAGCCCCGAATCAGTCTTTACCTTGCCAAGGCTGCTGTTACGCTCTGCGATTAAAGTTTCTAAGTCACAGACATCAAGCGCCAGCATGTCGGTCAGGTCAATGGTCGCGGCGGGGAGGGACTGGGTCAGTTCACGCACCTGCGGCAATGCCGGTAACGCCGCTTTATTGAGTGATTCGGTGAACTGCGCCTGCGGCAGCACCCGTTGCAACCTCTGTTGATAATCGCTGAGCAGCGATTCAGGATAAGGCGTGCAGGTGCTTAGCGCTGCAAAGATGAAAAGCAGCAGGCAATAGCTGAACAAACCTCTAATGAGGTAATATGCTTTGATGCGGTTCTGCCGGTTGCCAGCTGCCATCTTCCATCCGCTTCAGTTGCCAGACCAACAACCGACCGAGCAAAATTGCTGCGACGGTCAGACCTATGATGATGCCAACCCAAAAACCCTGTGCCCCCATCGGAGCGACCACCCAGTCGGTTAATCCGAATACGCAGCCAAGACCAAAACCGATGGGCCAGTAGGCAATAAAAGTAATGTAAAAAATCGGTTTGGTGTACTTGAGGCCACGCAGGGTACAGCTGCAAATCACCTGGACCGCGTCCGACAGCTGGTAGAAACATGCCAGGATCAGGATTGCCGCCGCCAGCTCCAGTACCGCCGGATCTGTGCTGTATTGGGCCGCGACCAGGTGGCGTGTCAGTAAGGTCAATAGCGCAATCCCAATCGCCAGTAATAAACCTATCTGAATGGCGGTAGCGATGGCTTTACGCAGCTCTTTGACATCGCTGGCCCCCGCCAGATGACCAACGCGGATTGTAGTCGCAAGACCAATACTGAGTGGCAGCATAAACACCATAGAGCAGAAATTATTGGCAATTTGATGGGCTGCAACAACGGTCGGGCCTAAATGTGCAATCATCAGCGGAATACAGGTGAACAAAGTGACTTCAAAGAAAAAGGCAAAAGCCACCGGAGTGCCTAAAGCGACGATTTGCCAAATCTGGGCATAGTCAGGCTGGTATGACGGCAGACGGGCACGGACAAAACCAGTGCGCCGGCCAAAAGCGGCGTAGCCCAGCAAAGTCAGGAACATCGCCACAAACACCAGACTGGTGGCGAGACCACAGCCGGCGCCACCCAGAGCAGGCATGCCGAATTTGCCGTAAATAAACACATAGTTAGCGGGAATATTCACCAGGATGCCGACAAAACTGATCCACATAGCCGCTTTGGTGTAACCAATCCCCTCGTAGAGGTTGCGCAGGATCATGTAACCGGCGGCCGGGAAAATCCCCCAGGCGATATAGCCCAGGTAGGCCAGGGCTTTTTGCCGCAGTTCCTCATCCATCTGCATCATGCCAAGCGGCAGGTGGATAAACTGCATGCCGGCGAAAATAATCGTTGCCAGCGCCAATGCCAGCAAACCACCCTGATAAGTGGCGGGTAAAATTTCACGATGGCGGCCGGCGCCAAAATGCTGAGCAATAATCGGCGTTAACGCGAGCAACAGGCCCTGAAAAGTTAATAAAATCGGCAACCATAACGCCGAACCAATGGCCACAGCAGCCATATCTGTGACGCCGACACGGCCGGCCATCAGCGTATCGATGACATACATCATGGTTTGCGTCAGCTGAGCAACCATAATCGGGCCAGAGAGTTTCAGAATGGTTTTTGCTTCAAATCGGGAAAAAGGTAACATGAGACGCTCTTTGGACGGCAACAGATCTTGCTCAGAAGCTTAAATGTTAACACAACGGGGAAAAGCATGTTTACCGGAATAGTGCAGGCACAGGTACAGGTGCGGTCAGTGACGCAGCGGCAAGATTTTGTGCAGTTGACACTACAGACAGCACCGATGCTGTTACAGCAATTGCAACGCGGCGCCAGTATCGCTGTGAATGGCACTTGCCTGACGGCCACCGACTTTGACAGTGCCGCTGGCTGGGTTAGTTTTGATGTCATTGACGAAACGCTACAAAAAACCAATCTCGGCACACTGCAAAGTTGCGACTGGGTCAACTTTGAGCGTTCGCTGAAGTTTGGTGATGAAATTGGCGGCCATATCGTGTCCGGTCATGTCTCTGCAACTGCAGAAATACTGCAGATAGAACGCAGGCATGATAATTGCGCGATGCAGCTTAGTTTTCCGGCAGATCTTGCGGCCTTTATTCAGCCAAAAGGTTTTATTGCGGTGGATGGTGCCAGCCTGACTGTTGGCGCTATTGAAGGCCAAAGTTTTTGGTTGCATCTCATTCCGGAAACACTGGCAGTGACCACGCTTGGCCATAAGCAGGTTGGCGACCGGCTTAATCTGGAATGCGATCAGCAAACGGTCACCATAGTGCAAACTGTCGAGCGTTATCTGGCGCAAAGGGGTCAGTAAAACTGTTCGTCCTGTGCGTCGACAAAGACCTGTACGCTATGTCGCGACTCGTCTTTATGCATCACGATATGAATGGGATTGCAGCAATTGCTGCAGTCTTCGATATCGTCCTGATCATCACCACTAATATCCAAAGTGATATGAGTCGGATGACCGCAAAAGGGACAGAGGATAGTTTTGTAAAGGAGTTGCATGGGGTACTCCTCATTTGACTTACGCCATTGTTGCAGTTTAGAAGCTTGCGCCAGAAGCGGCGAGCCGGGGTGAAACCGAGGTTTTGCCCGGACACTTCCGGCTGTAAAGTTGTGGCGGGAAAGCAGCGCCAGTTCAGCGATTTAGCAGCAGGCTGTCGTCGAGTTGCAGCAAGGAATCCAGCACTTTGTCGGCGATGCTGTATCTTGGGTCATGCCGCAGATGCGCCTCCGGCACTGCGATACAACGCATCCGCGCCGCCTTTGCGGCTATCACGCCTGTGACGCTGTCTTCCAGTGCCAGACAATGCTCAGGTGCAATGTTCAGTGCCGCCGCTGCATTTAAATATACTTGTGGATGGGGTTTGGCATAAGGCAGATACTGCGCTGAACAAGTGGCCTGAAAATAGGCCGCCAGCTCAAAATGCTCAAGTGCCGCCAGCATCAAGTTGTGGTTCGATGAAGTCGCAAGGGCGACCGGTAAGCCTAAATGCTGGCAGCGCTGCAGCGCCTCGCGTGCGCCCGGTAACAAGGCGCCATGCTGGCGTAGCAGGGCAATCACTTTATTGATAATCAGATCGGCAACTTCGCCGCAAGTCGGCCCGGTCCAGGGCGCCTGCTGGTACCAGTAATCGACCACATAGTCACAACGCCAGCCAACGGTTTTTGCGGTATCCGCCAGTTTCAGCGGGACGCCTAAAGCAGAAAAGGTTTCAAATTCAGCTTGTTGCCAGAAATCCTCCGAATCGAGCAACAAGCCATCCATATCAAAAATTACTGCCTGAACCACATCATCTCCTGCGCAACATCTGCTCAGCTTAATAGCTGCTGGACTAATTCCTGCGCCTGCCAGCGGTAGCGACCACCTCTTAAATAGGCCAGGTGCAGTAGATGATACAGGTTATACAGGTCTTTACGTTCGGTAAATCCTTCCGGCAGTGGGTGGACTTGCTGATAGGCAGAAAAAAAAGCTGCCGGCATCGGGTCAAACAGCTCCGCAAAAGCGATATCGACTTCGCGGTCACCAAAATAACAGGCCGGGTCAAACATCACCGGCGTTTCGCCTAAAAAGCCGACATTACCGCGCCAGCATTCGCCATGCACCAGCGCAGGCATAGGTTGATGATGGTGCAGGCGCTGGCGCACGCGCTCAACGATTTTGTCGATATCGCCAAAAGTTTGTTGTTGTTCCGCCAATAACTGCAACAACCAGCCAATCCGCTGTTCGGAGAAAAAAACTGACCAGTTGCCACTCCACTGATTGGGCTGCAAGGTGGCACTTAAGTAGTTGTCCCAGTCAAAACCGTACATGGCCTGATCATCGGCCTGATGTAAAAACGCCAGCTGATGACCGAGTGCCTGCCAACCATAAGGATGGTCTGTGGCCAGTGGCAAATATTCCATCACCAGAAAGGCTTTTTCAATGGTCTGACCTGCGCAGACCACTTGCGGCACTTTCAGGCAATGCCGGTTTTGCACGAATTTCAGCGACAGCGCTTCAGTCTCGAAGCTATCGAGCACTTCACGATGATTTAGTTTAACCAGATAATGCTGCTCGCCACCGCTTAAGTGATACAGCAGGTTATCCGAGTGGGTGGCGAGTTGTTGTTTGTGGGTGATCCGGAACTCCTGATCAAGTTCGGTACTGATTTGGTCCGCAATGGCCTGCCACATCGTGTTGCTCCGCAATGAAAAAGTGGTTGTTCTGAAGGATTATGGCCGAGTTTGCCGGTTGCGCCGCCTTGTTGGGTTGATCAGGAACAAACTAATTGCAGCTGAAGGGCAGGACAGCAGACTTGCTCCGGCCGGGCGCAGCCAGTAATATGGCTGCGCTTTTTAGTGCGTGGCCTTGGATACGTTCTTTGGCTGCGTTGTTTCGCCACTCGTACGGCAAAACCAAAAAGCCCATTACCCATTCTTATTCAACATGTGACCCTTGGTACGGGCCACCACTGTGAGGATTTATCATGCCAGTCATTACTCTGCCAGACGGCAGTCAACGCGTTTTCGATGCCCCGTTATCTGTGATGGATGTCGCCAAAGACATTGGCCCTGGTTTAGCCAAAGCCACTATCGCCGGTAAAATTAACGGCCAGCTGGTCGACGCCTGTGAATTAATCACCGAAGACAGCAGCTTAAGCATTGTTACCTGCAAGGATCAGGAAGGTTTAGAGATCCTGCGCCACTCTTGCGCGCATTTGCTCGGTCATGCCATCAAACAATTATGGCCAAACGTCAAGATGGCGATTGGTCCGGTTATCGACAACGGTTTCTACTACGACGTGGATTTAGACCGTCCAATCAGCAGCGACGATTTAGCGCAATTAGAAGCGCGCATGCTGCAATTGGCGAAAACCGAATACGACGTGGTAAAGAAAAAAGTCAGCTGGCAAGAAGCCTATGACACCTTCGCTGCCCGTGGCGAATCCTACAAGATGGAAATTCTGACCGAGAATGTCGCCAAAGACGACAAGCCAGGTCTGTACCATCACGAAGAATACATCGACATGTGCCGTGGCCCACACGTGCCAAATATGCGTTTCTGCCAGCATTTCAAAATTATGAAAGTGGCCGGCGCTTACTGGCGCGGTGATGCAAAAAACAAAATGCTGCAACGCATCTATGGCACCGCCTGGGCGGATAAAAAACAATTAGCCGCTTATTTACTGCAGTTGGAAGAAGCCGAAAAACGTGACCACCGTAAAATCGGTAAAGCGCTTGGCCTGTTCCACTGGCAGGAAGAAGCGCCGGGCATGGTGTTCTGGCACAACGACGGCTGGACCATTTTCCGTGAACTAGAAGCCTTTGTGCGCGAAAAACTGGCCGAATACGATTATCAGGAAGTTAAAGGTCCATTTATGATGGACAAAGTGCTGTGGGAACGTTCTGGTCACTGGGAAAAATATTCCGAGAATATGTTTGTCACCAGTTCAGAAAACCGCGACTACGCCATCAAACCGATGAACTGCCCTGGCCATGTGCAGATTTTTAACCAGGGTCTGAAGTCTTACCGCGACTTACCGCTGCGGATGGCAGAGTTCGGTTGCTGTCACCGCAACGAGCCATCGGGTGGCTTGCATGGCCTGATGCGGGTACGTGGTTTCACGCAGGATGACGCGCACATTTTCTGTACTGAAGAGCAAATTCAGGCGGAAGTGTCGAGCTGTATCAAAATGATTTTTGATGTGTACAGCACTTTTGGATTTAAAGAAGTTGCCGTCAAATTGTCGACCCGGCCGGAAAAACGCATCGGTACCGACGAAATGTGGCACAAGGCCGAACAGGCCCTGGCTGAAGCGTTGGAAGCCAACGGCATTGCCTTTGACCTGCAGCCGGGCGAGGGCGCGTTCTACGGTCCGAAAATCGAATTCACGTTGCATGACTGTTTAGGCCGGGCCTGGCAGTGCGGTACAGTGCAGCTCGATTTCGCCTTACCTGGCCGTTTAGGTGCCAGTTATGTTGCTGAAGGCAACGACCGCCAGGTGCCGGTGATGATCCACCGCGCTGTGCTCGGCTCGCTGGAACGCTTTATCGGGATTCTGATTGAAGAATACGCTGGTTTCTTCCCGGCCTGGTTAGCGCCAACTCAGGTTGTGGTGATGAATATCACCGACAATCAGGCGGATTATGCCAAGGAATTGGTAAAAACTTTCAAATCTCACGGTATTAGAGCAACTTCTGACTTGAGAAATGAGAAGATTGGCTTTAAAATCCGCGAGCATACGCTTGCCCGCGTTCCGTACCTGGTTGTAGTCGGTGACAAAGAAGTCGAATCCGGCGATCTGGCACTGCGGACGCGCAAAGGCGAAGACCTTGGCAAAATGACTGTCGCAGCATTTGTTGACAAATTAACGACAGAAATCAATAGCCGGGTCTGATAGATTTCAATCTCTGGAGGAACGTACCATTAAAGTAGGAAAGAAACCTTTAGCAACGAACAGACCGAATCGTATTAACGAAGAAATCAACGTACGCGAAGTACGATTGATTGGTCTGGAAGGTGAGCAATTAGGTATTGTCAGTACCACTGAAGCCATGCGAATGGCCGATGAGGGTGGTTGTGATCTGGTAGAAATCAGTCCAACAGCTGAACCACCTGTTTGTAAGTTAATGGACTACGGTAAGTTCCTGTTTGAAAAAGGCAAAGACCTTAAAGAACAGAAGAAAAAGCAAAAACAGATCCAGATCAAGGAAATCAAATTCCGGCCTGGAACTGATGAAGGCGATTACCAGGTAAAACTACGCAACCTGCGTCGCTTCATTGAAGAGGGTGACAAAGCTAAAGTAACGCTTCGCTATCGCGGTCGTGAAATGGCGCATTTGGACATCGGTATTGAAGTCCTCAACCGGATTAAAAATGACATGGCAGATATCGCTATCTGTGAGTCGTTCCCAAGTCGGGTTGAAGGTCGTCAGATGATCATGATGCTGGCCCCAAATAAGAAGTAATAAGTGCAATCAAGTGAATCCGTGCTCCGCTGTGTTAACGCAGTGGCGGCGCGGTTTTCCGCCTTATTATTCGTTGTAACTACACAATTGCGAGTGAGTTCACTATGCCAAAGATGAAAAACAACAAAGGCGCTGCAAAGCGCTTTAAGAAAACCGCTTCTGGTGGTTTTAAACGTAAGCAATCACATCTTCGCCACATCCTGACGAAGAAGTCTTCTAAGCGTAAGCGCCATCTGGGCCCGAAAACTTTAGTTGCTAAAGTTGACGTCGCTTCAGTAGTTCGTTGCCTGCCATACGCATAATTTTAGGAGACTGACATGCCAAGAGTAAAACGTGGTGTGACCGCACGTGCGCGTCATAAGAAGGTATTAAAACAGGCTAAAGGTTACTACGGTGCCCGTAGCCGTGTTTATCGTGTAGCGTTCCAAGCAGTTATCAAAGCAGGTCAATACGCTTACCGTGACCGTCGTCAACGTAAACGTCAATTCCGTCAACTGTGGATCGCGCGTATTAACGCTGCTTCACGTCAAAACGGTTTATCT
>SSFI01000031.1 GCA_008015325.1 Rheinheimera sp. | reverse complement strand
TGCGGTCCACCGGTTTCCAGCCTTGTTTGCCTTTGGCGTCCATGGCGGCTTTGCGCGCCGCCAGAGTTTCGTCAGAAATTCGAATATTAATACTGCGGTTCGGGATATCGATGTCGATGCCGTCGCCATCTTCCACTAAGGCGATAGCGCCGCCGCTGGCTGCTTCCGGCGAGACGTGGCCAATGGAAAGACCCGAAGTGCCGCCGGAGAAACGGCCGTCGGTGACTAAAGCACAGGCTTTGCCGAGACCCATCGATTTTAAGTAGCTGGTTGGATACAACATTTCCTGCATACCCGGGCCGCCTTTTGGCCCTTCGTAGCGAATGACCACCACATCACCGGCTTTGACCACGCCACCTAAAATAGCGGTGACGGCGTCGTCCTGCGATTCAAACACCCGAGCCATGCCGTTAAACACCAGGTTGTCTTTGTCCACGCCGGCGGTTTTGACGATACAGCCGTTTGGTGCCAGGTTGCCGAATAACACGGCTAAACCGCCATCCTGCGAGTACGCATGTTCTTTACTGCGGATACAGCCGTTTTCACGGTCATCGTCCAGTGTTGGATAACGGCAGTTTTGCGAAAACGCCTGAGTCGTACGGATACCAGCCGGGCCGGCGCGATAAAAGTCTTTCACGGCGGGGTCTTGCGTCGTCATGATGTCAAAACGGCTTAATACATCACCGAGTGAACTGCCGGCGACATGCGGCGTGTCCGGGTTGACCAGGCCAGCGCGTTGTAATTCGGCCAGAATGGCCACCACACCACCGGCGCGGTGTACATCTTCCATATGGTATTTCTGCGTCGACGGCGCCACTTTGGATAAATGCGGCACGATGCGCGACAGCCGGTCGATGTCGGCCATACCAAAATCGACTTCGGCTTCAATGGCAGCAGCCAATAAATGCAGCACTGTGTTGGTGGAGCCGCCCATTGCGATGTCCAGCATCATAGCGTTTTCAAAAGCGGTTTTATTGGCGATAGAACGCGGCAGCGCGCTCGCGTCGTCATTTTGATACCAGCGGCGCGTCAGTTCCATAATGCGCGTACCGGCGCTGACAAA
The DNA here is from genome assembly GCA_008015325.1 of Rheinheimera sp. Classification (GTDB taxonomy): domain Bacteria; phylum Pseudomonadota; class Gammaproteobacteria; order Enterobacterales; family Alteromonadaceae; genus Pararheinheimera. The sequence goes on along the minus strand of SSFI01000031.1, from coordinate 7,470 downwards.
TAACTCGCGCCGGTCGGCGTGCGTCGCCAGCATCGAACCATTGCCCGGCTGGCCTAAACCTAAGGCTTCGACTAAGCAGTTCATCGAGTTGGCGGTGAACATACCGGAACAGGAACCGCAAGTCGGGCAGGCGCTGCGCTCGATTTTTTCGCTGTCTTCGTCCGACACGTTTGGATTGGCGGCCGACACCATCGCATCCACTAGATCGAGTTTGATGATTTGGTCAGAAAGCTTAGTTTTGCCGGCTTCCATCGGGCCACCGGAGACAAAAATCGCCGGGATGTTCAGGCGCAGCGCGGCCATTAACATGCCCGGGGTGATTTTGTCGCAGTTGGAAATACAGACCATCGCATCAGCGCAGTGGCCGTTGACTACATATTCGACCGAGTCGGCGATGATTTCGCGCGACGGCAGGCTGTACAACATGCCACCGTGGCCCATGGCGATACCGTCGTCGATGGCGATGGTGTTGAATTCTTTGGCGATCCCGCCGGCGGCTTCAATACTTGCAGCGACAAGCTTGCCGAGATCGCGCAGGTGCACATGGCCCGGCACGAATTCGGTGAACGAGTTCACCACGGCGATGATCGGCTTACCAAAGTCGGTGTCTTTGACACCAGTGGCGCGCCACAAGGCACGGGCACCCGCCATATTGCGGCCTTCGGTGGTCGTGGCTGAACGTAATTTAGGCATGCAATTTACTCCTGCATAGGCAAATTTAATGATGCGGCGCCAGTCTGTTGTTTGTCTAAAAGATGCATGCGCCAGCATCGGGTTTTGGGTTCAGGGCCACTTGGTTGTAACGTCACTGCCTGTGGCAGTGATCATGCCGGGCGGTTATGGGTGCCCGTGCTTTTTTATGTTGCCGGATTTCGGTCCGGCACCGTTTATTCATTAAGCTCTGACAGCATTCTCAGTCAGGGCTCAGAGATTGGTATTCACACTACGCAGACACGCCGTGAACCCTCCTGGGTCTCACAGACATGGGGGCTCCTCTGCGGCCGCCCGGGGTTTTGCAGAGCAAAACCCGTTCAGTCGGCAACAAGTCAGATTACTGACTTGTTGAAATCCCGTCTTCACCCCTGCCGCAGAGGGTCTGCTCCGCGTGAATACCAACCTCTGTCAGATTCCGGCGTATCGCTCACTGTTTTTACAGATCCCGAATCACGCCCTAAGCGCACCGGCTTCGGCCTGATGCAGCTCCAGATCCAGCACGTCGTACAGTTTATTCAGCTGGTTCACCAACAGGCTCACTGGCTTGTCGCTGACCACGCTTAAGGTTATCAGTAAACCACTCAAATCAGCCAGCGGCTTTAATTCAAGGCCGGCTAAAGTAAAGCCGCGGTAGCGGGTGACCTGCAATAAACGCTCAATCGCGACCGCTTCATGCCGGGTGTGGATAGTCAAAGTATGTTGTTGGCTTTGCGCTGCGTTGCTCATGGTTATTCCTCCCACTGGGGTAAGTCGGTCATCATGTCCTGGTTGGCGGCACCGGGCGGTACTAATGGCCAGACGTTGTCCGTTTCGTCGATGCGGACGTGTAACAAATAAGGGCCTGGCCAGCTGAACATAGCGTCTAAGGCCGATTCCACTTCGTCTTTGTGACTGATGCTGTGGCCTGGGATGGCAAAAGCTGCCGCTAACGAGACAAAATCCGGGTTGTCGGATAAATCGGTTTCGCTGTAGCGACCAGCGAAAAACAGCTGTTGCCATTGTTTCACCATGCCAAGGCGCTGGTTGTCGATGACGATGATTTTGACCGGCAGGCGGAAGCGTTTGATGGTGGCCAGTTCCTGCACGTTCATCATAAAAGAGCCGTCGCCGGTCACCAGCACGCTGGTATCCTGCGGCCGCGAGATTTTCGCGCCTATCGCTGCCGGCAGACCAAAGCCCATAGTGCCCAAACCGCCGCTGGATAAATGATTGCGTGGCGAGTTAAAGCGCATATGCTGCGCCACCCACATCTGGTGCTGGCCGACGTCACAGCTGACCACGGAATTGTCTGGCATGCGTTCGCTCAGCTGTTTCAGCAGCAGCGGCGCATAGATACGCTCGCCCGGATGGTCGTAACGCCAGCCGTGCTGCTGTTTCAGTGCGCCGCAGTGCGCCTGCCAGTCGGCGTAGTTGCCTGCAGCTGTCATTGCAGGTAAAAGCGCTTTTAAATCGCCTAACATGGCGACATCCGCAAAGCGTAACTTGTTGATTTCTGCCGGGTCTATATCGATATGAATCACTTTGGCTTCCGATGCGAATTTCTTTAAATTGCCGGTCACCCGGTCATCAAAACGCGCACCTAAACAAAGCAGCAAATCAGTTTGTTGCACCGCTAAATTCGCGGCTTGCGTGCCGTGCATGCCCAGCATACCTAAATACAGTGGGTTAGATTTTTCCACCGACCCCATGGCTTTTAATGTGGTGACCGACGGCATGCCGGTGGCGGTTAAAAAGGCATTCAGTTCTGGCAGCGCGTCGGCCATATGCACACCACCACCGATGTAGGCCATCGGTTTTTGTGCCTGCTGCAGTAAAGCGCGGGCGGCGGCGATTTGCTCAGCGAATTGGCTTAGCTCAGTTGCAGGGCTGGTGGCGGTCAGATGCAGTGGCTGGTAATCCACCTGCGCTAACTGGACGTCTTTGGGGATATCAACCAGCACCGGGCCCGGGCGGCCGCTTTGCGCTAAGGAAAAGGCTTCGCGTAGTGTGTCAGCCAAATCAGCGACATCGCTCACATAAAAACTGTGTTTGGTGCAGGTCAGGCTCATGCCTAACACGTCGACTTCCTGGAAAGCATCGGTGCCGGCTACGGCTTGCGACACCTGGCCGGTGATGGCAACGACTGGTATAGAATCTAACAGCGCGTCGGCTAAGGCGGTTATGAGGTTGGTGGCGCCAGGGCCGGAAGTGGCCAGGCACACGCCGGTCTGGCCAGAAGCGCGGGCATAACCGATGGCGCTGAAACCGCCGCCTTGTTCGTGGCGGCACAGGTAATGTTTGACCGGGCTTTGGTACAGCGCGTCGTAGATGGGCATGATAGCCCCGCCCGGATAACCGAACACGGAATGCACGCCGTGCTCTGTTAATAATTTCACTACCAATTCTGCGCCTGTCATGCCCGTATCCTCTGTCTGTCCGGCCTGTGCCGGCTTGTATCAATTTGGTTCGCCTGTGTCCGCCTATTCCCGCCGCGGCATTTTTTCAGGGCCCAGAAAGTACAAAACCCCCGGACCTTGCGGTGCGGGGGTTTTGTCGGAATCTGATTATTTTACGGTTTCAGTCCCAAACAGCAGCCCCCGCGGCGACTAATAATCACCACGTTTACGAGGACCACAATAATGTTCAGGATGGTTGTTTTACGCATAATGTTTGTAGCAATAACTCTGTTGGTTATATGTCAAAAAACGGCAATGGCGCTTTGGCCACAGCAAAACGCTATTAGAAATAGCCGTCTGCACGGCCTGAGTCAACAGTTATTTTTGCTTTTCGCAAAAAAAGACGGCCATACGGCCAGCGACTAATGATTAACCAGCTGATTTAACAGAAGTTCGCCAAATCTTCAGCACCATGTTGCCGGTGGCGCTGCTGCCGCGGATTGAGTAGACTCAGGCGATATCGCCTTTTTTCCGCCAGCGGCTTATGGACCAACTCGAGCTGTTTGACTTACCCAACCCCTGCATCGGAGTCTGCACCAGCAATAACCGCGGTTATTGCGTGGGTTGTCTGCGCTCGCGGGATGAACGCTTTAACTGGCACAACAAACCGGTTGCCGAACGCGCCCGCATTCTGAAGTTACTGGAACAACGCCGTATCCGCCGTGACGCCGCGCGCCTCGCCGGCAAACCCGACAGTAACCTCGAGGCCGATCAGGGGCCGTCGACGCCGGATTTATTCGGCTTCTGAGCACATATCAGCCTGCCCCTGCTATTCCACCAGTAACGGAAAACGTAATTCGAAGGTGGTGCCCATGCCTTCCTGACTGCGCAGGCTAATCTGTCCGCCCATGTACTGCACCAGCTTTTTGCTGATAGATAAACCAAGGCCACTGCCGGGCTGTGCTTCGCTATCCGGCTGATCCAGCCTGGTGAAAGGTTCAAAAATTTTGCTCTGCAATGCTTCCGGAATACCGGGGCCCTGGTCCTGCACGCCAATCACCAGCTGACGCGCCTCTGTACGGGCCCACAACATCACCACACTGTTTTTCGGCGAGAATTTCACGGCATTTGACAGCAAATTGGCCAGTACCTGCTGCAAACGGTCCGGATCTAAATTCACCACCGCATGCGGCGCCTGGTCATTGAGCACGATCTTAGAGCCAAATCCTGCCGCATAACTTTGCAGATTTTCCGTGCAGCTGCGTAGCAGCGGACTGGCATCCACCGGCACCGCCGAGATCTCCAGCTTGCCTTGTTCGATTTTTTGCAGGTCGAGTAAGTCATTGACTAAAAACAACAGACGTTCTGCGTTGTGCTGGCAGATCCGCGTCATATCCTCAGCTTTTTTCGGCAGGTCGCCGAATACGCCGCCAAGGATCAGCCCAATGCTGCCGCGGATAGCGGTTAATGGCGTACGCAGTTCATGGCTGACATTAGCGATAAATTCGTTTTTGTATTGCTCGGACAGTGCCTGCCGGCTGATGTCTTCAAAGACAGTGATGCCGTAGCCAATCTCACCATCTTCGCGATAACCGGGCCAACCCCAGCAGCGCACCACAGTTTCACCCTGGCTGGTTTGTAAAGTCGCGGCATCGATAAAGTGATTTTCACCGCGAAGCGCAGCTACTGCCGGCAACTGACTGGTGCGCAGCGGCGCGCCGGTATTTTTATCGCGTAAATGCGCCAGCAGCTGCATCGGCACACTGGCTTGGGGCGCACCAGCCGGGCTGTCTTGGCCAAACAAACGACGGACCGCCTGATTTTGGTAATAAACTCTCTGTTCTAAATCAACCACCTCAAGCGCCAGCGGCAGGTCATCCAGCCATTGCCGGTATTGATGCTGTGTCACCGCCATCAGTTTTTGCTGTTGCGCTTGCACGGCGCGCAGCAGGATAAACACCATCATCACCGCGGTCAGTAAAAAATTCAGCCAGGAACTGCTGTTTTGCATGTACAGCGCCAAATCGGTGTGAGTGTGCAATAAACCACTGACATACCCGGCATAAATGGCGAGAAAAATGCTGAGCGCCAGCGCAGAAACCAGATACAGAATCCGCCCCGGATACAAAAAACCGGCGATTAAACAGCCACAAATCAGCCAGAAAGTACCATTGGCTGCCAGGCCAAAGCTATACAGCCCGCCCGCGCCGAGCACCAGCATCACGCTGATAATGACAAAACCTTTCAATGATGCTGGCAAACGCCGCCGGTTCAGGCCGATGATTATCACCACAGCAGCAATACCAAGATGCAAGGCATACACCATCAACCAGCCGGTGTGCAAAATCCGCAGTAACGACACTGGCAACACTACGGCGGTCAGGACTAATAAATCCCGCCATAACGAGTCGAGAAACTGACCGGTGATTTGCGACTTTTGTTGTTGTAACCAGGAAGGTGATTTGGACTGCTGCAAAATTAGGCTTCGCTTATCAATAACTGCTAAAAAGTTAAAGTTAGATCGCCGCAGCCAGATTGCCAGCGAAACCAACAAAGCAGTCAAAAATCTCAACAAGAAGGGGCGCCCGGCCCTTTAAAAAGTCCGCTGTCACTGCACTTCCACACAAAATGGGTGCGACAATCGTCAGTCACAGGGGACCGGGGGACTTGCTCGGAACCAGGGCGCCAGACACAGGAATTTGCAGCGGCTCGATTGAACCGCTGCCAGATGATTAGTTCGACCAGCTGCGTAGCTGCCAGGCCGCCAGTTGGGTCGCTGTTGCTTCCGCTTCGTTCCAACCGTTTTGCAGGCCGCTGTCCTGCAGGAGTTCCGCCGGCAACGCTTGTGGCTCAGCTGACAGGTTCAGCACAAACACTGACTTATTCCCTGCCAGTTCCCGGCTAATTTGCAGCAGTTTGCCGTCATTGAGCGTTTTGGCTTCATAGCTGCCGGCAATGCCAAATTCAGCCCGTTGTTGTTTTTGCGCGATCAGGAATTTGTATAAAGACCACAGTGATTTGGCGTCTTGTTGCTGGTCGGCCACAGTCACTTTGGCGGCTTGCTGCGCCTGTAAAAACGGCGTCCACCAGCTGGTTTCACGCTGTGGCGGAAACAGCCCGGCTGACTGTACCCAGCTGCTTGTTGCAGTGGTGAAACCGGCCTGCGGGCTCTGGTCCCACAGCATCGGCGCGCGGCGCTGAATATGTTCGGCGTCTGAGGCCTGACTTAAGCCAATTTCTTCACCGTAATACAGATAAGTACTGCCAGGGGATGTCAGTAACATCGCTGCCGCCAGCTTAGCTTTGGCCAAATCGCCCTGTAGCTGCCAGCCGATACGCGGCTGGTCGTGATTGGTTAAAAACGGGCTGAAATAACCCATAGGGACACCGGCGGCTTTACGGGCGTTGAAATTGGCTTGTAATAGCTGTTCAGTCGCGGCGGCACCGGCATTGTTCATAGTGCCGAATTCGGCTTTGACGCCGCCGTTGCCTTGCAGCAATTCCAGCACTTTGTAGCCAAATTCAAAATCAAAACCGGCGTCGAGCGCCTTGCCATCGCCAGCGTATTTGGCGGCAACCGGTAAATCGGCCCAGGCTTCGCCGACCAGCATCGCATCCGGTTGCACCGACTTGACGTATTGAGTGAAATCTTTCCAGTATTCAATAGTTTCCGCAGTATCGGCCTGACCATCCGGTCCGGTTTCAATGGCATAACGCACAGCATCTAAACGAAAACCGGCAACGCCTAAATCCAGCCAGTATTTCGCCATTTTTTTCATTTCGGCGACCACATCCGGATGGGTCAGATTTAAATCCGGCTGCGAGGCACCAAAAGCAGCGTAGTAATATTCTTTGCGGCCTTCGTGATAATGCCAGACTACTTTCGGGTCGGTTTTGCTGGCATCCCAGGCCGGGCCCCAGCCGTCGGTCGGCAGATCTTTGCGCCAGATAAAATAGTCTTTGTAAGGCGCTTCTCCGGCGGCAGAGCGTTTAAACCAGTCGTGTTGGTCTGAGATATGGTTAATGACTAAGTCGAGGATAATGCGGATATTTTTGGCTTTGGCGGCTTCTATCAGCGCTTTAAATTCCTGCTGACTGCCGTAGTCGGTTTCGACCTGATAAAACTCAGTGAAGTCATAGCCGTGGTAACTTGGCGCTTCAAACATCGGCGTCAGCCACAAAGCATTCACGCCTAAATCAGCTAAATACGGCAACTTTTGTGCGATGCCGTTGAAATCACCGGTGCCATCGCCGTTGCTGTCGGCAAAACTACGCGGCCAAATCTGATAAAACACCGCGTCCTGCCACCAGGGTTTAGCCGCGCTTGCAGCCGTACTGGTCGAGCTGGCATTCTGGCTGCTGACAGGTTCAGTCGTGGCTT
>SSFI01000029.1 GCA_008015325.1 Rheinheimera sp. | reverse complement strand
GCTGATATTTTCTTTAATAACAGCATCAACAACGGCATGTTGCTGATAAGCCTCAGCGCCGCCAACATCGATTTCCTGTTTAACCGCTGCAAACAAGGGCCGCAGCAGTGGCAAATTGATTTGGCCAATCAGGAAATTTTGCTTGGCAATAATGCGGCTATTGGCTTTAGCATTGACGCGGATATCAAACAGCGCTTACTCAGTGGCCTGGATTTTATCGGCGCCAGCGAAACCTTCAGCCCACAGATTGATGCCTATGAAGCGAAACGCCGCGCCAGCCAGCCCTGGTTAGGTTAAGCCTTCGCCGACAGCGATGTACTTTCGTAGTACATCGCTGTTTTCCTTCTTCTTTCAGCAAGTTTTCAGCATCTTCTATTCATTTTTATTAATCTTCATTTACAGTTCACTCACCTGAGCCCCTATAACAGGGAAAAGTAGAAAATTATTGTGTAAAACAATAACTTCCTGACTATGCTCGATCGGTAACACTCAAAAACATCAGGGTCTGTGAAGCTGTCGGAACCTGGGGCCACCAGCGCAGGACACTTCGACAGTGCATACCGAAAATCTGACGATCCTGTTTGTTGATATTGCCGGCTTTACCGCCACCACCAACCGCCAGTCGCGCCGGCAAAATGCCTCATTGCTGCAAAATTTTGAAAGCCTGTTAAAACCACAAATTAAAAAGTTCTCCGGCCAGCTGGTGAAATCGATTGGCGACGCGTTACTGCTGACGTTCCGCTCGCCGACCGACGCTATGTTATGCGCCTGTCGCATGCAGGACCGCCTGGCACTGCACCATCAGCAACATCCGGACGAACAGCCCATCGTCATTCGTATCGCCGCGCATTTGGGTGAAGTCCGCACCGCCCGCCATGACATTTTTGGCGAAGCCGTTAACCTGGCATCCCGTATTGAAGCTGTAACGCCGCCGGGTGAAATTTACCTGTCTGAAGCGGTGTTTCTGGCGATGAATAAAACTGAAGTGCAGGTCACTGAGGTCGGTTTGTTTCAGCTTGAAGGTTTCAGCCATGCCTTACATTTGTATCAGGTCTGCCACTGTGCGCCGCCGGCACTGCCCTTTGGCAGCCACAGCGCGGATTTGTTGCCGGTCAGCCAGCCGGCGCTGCAACGCGGTGCATTCGTGGCGACAGCGCTGCTACTATGCGCCGGACTAAGCTGGTGGTTTTGGCCACAGCAAGAATTCCAACCCAACCTGCCAGCGCAGTTAGCCCCAGCCAAGGCGGCGCGTTATGTTGCTGTAGACGCGCCGGCGCTGGACGAAGTGGCGTTCAGCGCGGAGCAGCAATTTGGCCTGGTCAATGCGGTGCATCAGGCGATTGAACAGGTGCCCGGTTATTATCCGGCCGATCAGCAAACGGCGCCGCAGGCGGCTGAAAGGATCCGGCTCCAGGTCAGCACTGCGGTTTATCCAAGGCCCAATACAGTCACTGTGCATTTTCAAAAAGCCGGCGTCGCGGGGTTGACGCTGGAATGGCACGCTGACCAGACCGAAGCCCTGCTGCAAAAAGTCAGTCAAAGTGTGGTGCGTCAGCTTGGCGGTCAGCCGGAAACAGCGCAGCCGCAGCGTCAGTTGGACCCGGCGATTTTCCAGCTTTGGCTCAAAGCGGAATATCAATTATCCACAGCGCGGCAAAAAAACGAACTGGCGGCGGTGCAAACGGTGTTGCAGTTGCTTGATCAGGACGGTGCCGCACTAGAACAATACCGGCCCGCCCAACGCAGCAAATGCAGCGCCGGCACCCTGCTCTTTCAGCTCAGTCAGCAACCGGCAGCACTGGAGCAAATCCATGCCGCCTGCCAGGCTTTGACAGGTCCGACCGCGACGGCGGCGGACTGGCTGGTGTATGGGCAATATCAGAGTGTGCGTGGTGAATTTAACAGTGCCGAACAGGCTTTACAGCAGGCCATTGCGCTGCGGCCCGGCTCCGCCACCGCCTACACTGAACTCGCGCGCTTATATCAGGCCGCCAATTTGCCGCTGGAAGCAGAACGGGTTTATCAACAGGCGGTACTGATGCAACCGGACCACTGGTACGCGCTGCAGGCGTTGGCGGTATTTCAGCTGGAACGCGGTTACCTCGACAGTGCCGTCGCCAATTTTAAAAAAGTGATTGCGCTGCTGCCGCAAAGTGCCAATGCCCTGACTAATCTGGGCTCCGCCTATTTACTACAAGGCCAAATCCAGGCGGCTGCCGACACTTATCAGGCGGCGCTGGAACTCAGTGCTGAAGCATCAACCCAGGCCAATCTGGCGACCATTTATTATTACCTCGGCCGGATGCCGGATGCGATCCGGCTGTATCAGCAGGCGCTGCTGCAACTGCCAGATAAATTTGAACTACACGGTAATATTGCAGACGCCTATCGCCAGAGCGGCGCCAGCGCCGACGCCAGCCGGCATTATGCGCAAGCGCTGCAACTGCTGAGCCGGCAGCTCCGGCTGGACCCGCGTGAGTTGGCGCTGCAGGCGCATTACCTGAGCCACTCCGACCTGCAGCAGGCCAGCAGTGTGATGGCCAACGCTTTAACGCAGGACAGCAAAAATGCCGAAATCTGGCTGCTGGATGCGATGCTGCAAGTCAGGCTGGGCCAGCCAGCGGCCGGCATGACGTCGGTGCGCCAGGCGCTGCAGTATGGTTTTCCGGCCAAATTGCTGGCCGTCGAGCCAGATCTGGCCACGCTCAGCACTAAAACCGAATTTCAGAAACTGATCAACCCAACCACAGGACGCTGATTATGTACAAACCATTGTATTTGCTGATGTTCCTTTTTGGCTTTGCATTTAGCGCCAATGCTGCCTGCCCGAATCAAAGTACTGATGCCAGGATCCTGTTGCAGAAAGAATCCGGCGTGGTGCGCTTTGCGGATGAGGCTGATAAAAACTGTCCGGTGCTGAACGATTCAACAGAGCGTTCAGTGTTTTGGGTATTCCAGGGCATGAAGCAGGATTGTATGCCGGCGGGCTCAGGCAAGTGTCGCATTGAGTTGCAGCAGGTTGACAGCGCCACCAAAGGAAAAGTCAATTGTCACCCGGATGGCCAAGATTTTGTCTGTAAGCTCAATGTACACCGGTTACGAAGCGGCTGCGAACAGGCTGATCCACAATCAGCCGACTGTTCAATCACTTATCTGGTGTTCTATCGTAACCAAGAGGTTGACCCGACCATCATTATCAATCCGCGGCCCAGCGTCGACTGAACAGCACGACTGAATATTCAGCCGTGCTGATGCTGGTTCAGAGGCCGGCAGAAATCGGCTGACGGATACTGATGTCGCGCAGTGGCTGATCCAGACGCGGATCGCGGATGGATAAGCCGCTGACATCGGCCGGCGCTGCTGCCGGCATATCGGCCTGTTGCGATGCAACAGCGACCGGGCAGCTGTTATTGCCGGCATAAAACAGCGCGGTTTTTAACAGGCCTTCCTGTGTATCGCCGAGTGGTTTGCTCAGGTCATCGGCCACCGGACAGCCTTTGATATCAGCGGCAAACTGCGGGGCCGGTTTTGGTGTGAAACCGGCGGCATAGTCACCAAAACCTTTGGCATTGACGCCACTGAACTGAATAGTGAAATAAGTCGTGCCGCAGTTGTCAGTTGGATAAAAACCATAAGGTTTGCCACAGGTTTTGCCGCCAATCTGAATCACTTCCACGTCAATACCGCGCAAGGCATTGATAAAGGCTTCGCTGGCCGAGCAGGTGTTGTCGGTCGTCAGCACAAATATCCGGTTCAGGCTAAGGTTAGGCAAGGTCTGATTCGTCAGCCGACCAGCGTTGTAGTCGATACCGCGGCCATAAAATGGCGTGGGCTCCAGCGCCTGACCGGTCACCGGATCAGTATTTGGATATTTGTCATTAAATTGCAGCTTGTCGAAATAACGCGACTGGATTTGATTCGGCCCGCTGACCATATAACCAAACTGCGACGCCAGCGCCAGCAAACCACCGCCGTTATAGCGCAGGTCCACCACCAGTTCACTGACAGCTTCGTTGCGGAACTGCTCCACCGCACTAATCAGCTGTGGCTGCGCTGCGGCGATGTGGGTATTAAACTGCAGATAACCGACTTTTTTACTACCGCTTTGCAGTACTTTGACGTTATGCACCGGCACCGTCGCGACATCGGCCGACTGCAGGGTAAAAGATTTGCGGCTGCCGTCGGCTTGTTGCACCGTGAACTGATGACTCTCACCGGCTTTGGCCGGGAATAACGCAGCGTTGATAGTGTTAACACCGGCTTGGGTATTGTCATTGACGAAATCGATACCATCGACTTCCAGCAGCTTAGAACCACGGCTCAGCAATGCGGTCGCTGCCGGGCTGCCGGGTTCGGTGTAAGCGACGGTGAGCTGACGTGGTGGCCGCGTCGCGGTGAAAATCCACTCGATGCCATAACCGCTGGTGACGGCAGACTGGGTCTGCTTTTTGTATTCGGCAGTGTCCTGATAAAAATGGAAATTGTCTTTGGCAGCACCGGAATCGGTTTTGTTGCTGGTTTTCAGCAGGTCAAAATAGGCCAGCGTGCTGTAGGCCGCCGGGTCCAGATCAGGTAATTCCTTGTACCACAGGTAAGTTCTGTTGCTCCAGGACCGCAGCCAAAGCTTTTCATGCATGGCAGTACCGGCTTTGTCCGGATAAGCGCTGTTACTGAAGGGGTCTGTGCCAGTCCGCGGCGTGGCACAGAAGTTTTGCAGCGTCGACTCTGCAGCATATTGGCCGGCCACCCAGCTTGGCGCTGTCGGAGTGGTTGGCGTTGTGGTACCGGTGCCGGGTGTGGTGCCGGGATTAGTGCCACTGTTGCTGTCGCCGCCGATAGTCCCGCCACCGCCACAAGCATTAAGTAACACCAGCGACAGCAGCGCCATGCCGCCTGAAATCCAGCTTTTCATATCATTCTCCAGATGTTATTGCAACCCGCACATTTTGCCTGATGATAACAAAAAGCTATGCAACTGCAGCGTAGTTTGTCGCAATCAGCCGTCGTCATCCTGTAGCTGCAGCCAAGGTTGGGCACTCTGCCAGCGCCGGATCCAACCGGTGACCTCAGCGGCCGGCATAGGCCGGGCGACACCATAACCCTGCGCCAGTTCACAACCGATGCTTAATAAGGCTTTGGCGTGCGCCATGGTTTCAACGCCTTCAGCAATCACACTACGGTCAAACACCTGCGCCAGTTGCACTACACCAGCGACAATATTGTGGTCGTCCGGGTCTTCCAGCATATCGCGGACAAAACTCTGGTCGATTTTCAGGCTATGCACCGGCAGCTGACGCAGATAAGTCAGCGACGAATAGCCGGTACCAAAATCATCCAGCGCAAAACGCACGCCAAAGTCCTGACAGCGGACCAGGGCATCACGCGCTGCGGCTAAATCACGGATGGCGGTGCTTTCCAGAATTTCCAGTTCAATCTGCCCCGGTCTGAGCTGTGGGTAATGCTGCAGTAAGCCAGACAACTGTGCGGCAAAATCGACATTCAGCAGATGGCTGGCACTGATATTAATACCCACTTCCAGCTGAATGCCTTCCGTCAGCCAGCTGTCGGCCTGCATGATACCGGCATGTAACACAAACTGGCCAAACTGACTTTCCAGCTCGCTGCCTTCGATAAAAGGTAAAAATGCCGCCGGCGACAATAAACCGCGCTGCGGATGCTGCCAGCGGATCAACGCTTCAACCCCGACCACTGCGCCACTGCGTAAATTCACTTTCGGCTGGTAAAACAACACAAACTGATGTTGTTGCAGCGCTTCATGCAGTTGTTCCAGCATCATCCGGTGTTCCTGCGCTTCACGCTCGTGCTCAGGGTCAAACCACTGGATGCGGTTGCGGCCGGCTTCTTTGGCCTGATACATGGCTTTGTCGGCATGGCGCAACAGCGTATCCGGGTCGGCATTGTCATCCGGATATAAGCTGACGCCAATACTGCTGGTCAGCGTGATTTCGATATTGTCGAGCTGCAAAGGCCGGTTGACCGCCTGCAACAGCCGTTTGACGATATGATTGCCCTCCGGCAGTGCCGGCATATCCGACAACAACACGACAAACTCATCACCGCCAAGCCGCGCCAGCGTGTCGTCGTGGCGCAGCACAGCTTGCAGCTGATGACTCAGCGTCAGCAACACCCGGTCGCCAAAGGCGCTGCCGTGTTCTTCGTTGATCTGCTTAAAACCGTCAATATCAATCAGGCAAACCGCACAGCGCTGCCCGGTCTGCAAGGCTCGGATCAAAGTCTGATTAAAGCGCGACAACAACAAACGCCGGTTCGGCAGGCCGGTTAAAGCGTCAAAATTCGCCACTTTATCCAGCTCAGCGGCATGGGCTTTAAGCTGGCTGATATCGGCAAAAATACCGATGTATTGCCGGATATAACCGTCCGCACCGCGCACCACTGAAATCGACAGCATTTCGGTATACACAGTGCCGTCTTTGCGTTTATTGATGATTTCGCCACGCCAGAAGCCATGTTGCTGCAACTGATGCCACATCTGCTGATAAAAGCCTTTTTCATGCAGACCGGACGATAAAAGACGCGGGGATTTGCCTTCAACTTCTGCAGCGCTGTAGCCCGTGATGCGGCAAAACGCCGGATTGACCCGGATGATCCGATTGTCCGCATCGACCAGCATCATACCGTCATAACTGCCGGCAAACATCAGCTCTGCCAGCCTCAATGTTTCTTCATTATGCCGACGCTGCTGGATATCGGTATGCGTACCGGCCAGCTGCAGCGGTGCGCCGTCGGCAGTGCGGGTTACTACTTTGCCGCGGGTCAGCACCCAGCGCCAGCTGTCATCTTTACAGCGGGCACGGAACTCCACTTCGTGCAGCGGCGCCAGGCCTTGCAGATGCTGTTCAATCGACTGCTGTATCGCAGCAAAGTCCTCTGGGTGGACCAGCTGCGGCCAGTTTTCCGGCCGCACATTCATTTCACCGGGCTGATAGCCCAGCATGGTTTCAAAGCGATCACTGACCTGCATCCGCTGCCGCTGCAGGTCCCACTCCCAGAAACCCTGCTCTGAACCCTCCAGCACCCGCTGCAACAGCCGTTTTTGCTCAACCATCGCGGTGATATCGCGGGCGATACCAAAGGTGCCGCAGAACTGCTGGCGATGGTCAAACAAGGGCCCTTTACTGACTGAATACAACAAGGTGTTGCCGTCAGCCGCCTGAATTTGTTCCTGAAAATGCAAAACCTGCTGTTGTTGCCGGACTTTAGCGTCATTTTGCTGCCAGAGCACGGCCTGCGCCGGGTCCAGTAATTCGATGTCGGTACGGCCGATAATCTGACTGGCATCACGACCAAAAGCACGACAGGCGGCCTGATTCACTAACTGGTAGCGTCCGGTATTATCTTTGGTAAATACCACGTCGTCGGTGCCTTCAATGACCGCATCTAACAAACGCTGTTGCTGACCTACATGATGCGTTTTATTGCGCAGTTGCTGACATAACCAGCTGACTGTGACCCCGTTAATCGTCAAAAACAGCCATTGCAGCTGCATATACAGGCTTTGCTCCGGCCCGCTTAAGGTGTGCCGGACAATCCAGCCAACCGCCAGGCTTGATAGCAGCGTGGCAAAGATACCGGGACCAAAACCACCAAAAACTGCCGCCAGAATGACCGGGAATAACTGCAGGACCATCATTGGCTTGGTGGAAAAATCTACCGGTAATAACAGCCGGAACCACAGCATCATGCCAACCAGCAGCGCCGCCAGCAGATAATCCCGGATCTGGCTTTGCCGGTGATTCAGTGGCAGCACACTGTGCTCTGCCCCCGCCGGCGGGGGCACATTTTTCAGCGCCAGCGATAAGCCCACGGCACTGACCAGCACAAACAACATGCCTTTGAGCATTGAGACTTTCAGCAGCTGCTCGGGGCTTATCAGCAATAACAGCAGCTGGTCAGACAGAGAAATCCAGCTGAGCGCGATCAGCAGATAAGCCAGCACAACAATGAAAATGAACCTTTGACGCAATGACAACAGGGCAGCCCCGAAAACGCGGACAATGCCGACAAGGATAATAGAGACCCCGGGCTGCAGCAAGTTTCAATATATGCAACAACGCTGCTCAGACCATTGATATCTGTGACCTTTGCTTACAAAAGTGGCTGGTTTTTTCTGTCGCCAGCGCAAAAGTTCTGCATTAGCATTAGGGCGTGTTGACGTTTGGTGTTTGTTTTTGCAGCAGTTTGGCAGCTCTACGGGTTCGTTTGGTGGCGTTTTGTGCTTTGTCACTCGTTGCTCACATAGAATCACTATGCCACGCGCCTCGTTTCGCGCCCAAAACGCCACCACCACGCGGTGGCCGAAACGAACAAAACTTAACCACCAAACGTCAACACGCCCTAGGTTATTGCAGCCACAGAAATGGAGATATTCAGATGCAGCGCCTACACCAAATCATCAGTGAATTCAGCCGCACCGACCAGATCGACCCGAGCCAGCAACTGCTGGCCAAACACCAGAAAATGGCATTAAACCCGTTTCGGTTTCTACGTGGCAGCTCCGGTTTGTTTTATGCGGATATTCAGTCGGGGCTGCTGCAACTGCCGCCAACTCTGAGCACACAAGTGCCACTAACCACAGTGATGGGCGATTGCCACATCTCTAATTTTGGCTTTTTCACCGAAGATGGCAGTTATGGTGAACGGGTGATTTTTGCCCCAAACGATTTTGACGATGCCTGTATTGGCCCGGCGGTGTGGGATTTAAGCCGTTTTATCGTCAGTCTGTTATTAGCTGCGGACTATTGCCACGGTCTGATCACAGGGCAATATCTCAGCGAAGATGCGCCAGATCTGACCGGGTTGACCGCCGCCAGCGCTGCAGATGCTCACGCAGCCGCCCGCCATTTTCTGCAAAGTTATGCCGACTGCTGCGCTGCTGTTGCCAAAGACCCGGAATTTCGTTTCAGTACCCAGGATGATTTCCCGAAACAGCATGTACTGAAGCCGTTTTTGAAAAAAGCCATTAAACGTTCAGCCGCCGGACCCGACTTTCTCGGTAAAAGTACCCTGGCCAAATCGGTGGATTTCAGCCAACGTCCGCTGCAGTTTAAAGCAGACAGCGGTAAATTCAGCCGGCTTGCAGCCAATCGGTATGCCGAACTGGAACAGGCTTTTGCCCCTTATGTGCACGATAGCATTCTGGATATCGTCACCCGGCATGGTGCCGGTACAGGCTCACTGAATATGCAACGTTATTATTTGCTGGTCGGCCCGGCCGAGTTGGCATCCGATGCTGATTTGGCTTTGTGTCAGGTGGTTGAAGTGAAACAGCAGCGCCGTTCAGCACCGCTGTTTTTCTTCCCGGATTTAAGCCCAGTCAACCGGCTCAATGACGCGCACCTGACGGTGGATTGTCAGCGTCTGATGCAGCGCCGGCCCGATTCAGTACTCGATGAAGTGCAGTTTGAAGGCGCGCATTATCTGGTGCGGTCGCTACATCATGCCAATGTCGATGTCGACCCGGAAGATATCTGTTTGCATATGCAGGACCCGGCAAAATCGCTGCGCCAATATGCCGAGGCTTGCGGCCATGCGCTTTCACTGGCACACAACAGAGCTGATCGACGCTCAGCCCGTTTTGCCATTCAGATGCTGCAGGCGCTGGATGTTGAGGCCGAAGCGCTACTGCAAGCCTGCCAGCAATATGCCATACAGCAACAACAGGATTGTCAGTTGCTGGCGACTTTATTGGCGCAAACGGCAGAGAAACAGGACTGACAGCAGAGCCCGCGCTGCGGGCTTTGTCTTGCACTGAAGGTGGTTATTTATAAGACCACTTCTGCGTCACGCCGCTGAAACTGCTATATGCGCGTACCCCGACATGCCAGACACCCGGCTGCGGGTTATTGATCACACAGCTTTCAGCATTACCGGTTTTATAAGGCCGGCACTGGTATCTGCTGGTGGTCGGCTGACTGCCAGAACGGACGTAGAGATCCGCGTCTCCGCTGCCGCCACTGATAGTCACCGTCAATTTGCTCATGCCGGCAGGAACCATGATGGTATTACGCTTCCAGTTGCCTCTCGTCGCGGCAAGGTTAATCAAAGTACCGGAGTCGCCGCCAGGTGGGGTCACGGCGCCGCAATCTGATGTTGCAATGCCGACCATCGCGAAAGCTGCCGCTACATCCGCCGTGTCATAGCCTTTATCTTTAGTCGCTTGACAGACACCGTTGGCGGCCGAAATAAAGGTCGCATTGGCGGTCCAGTACACCTGGTTGGCGACAGTGAACACTTCAAAGGCTTTGCGGGTATTCCAGCCGGATTTGTGGGCTAACAGGTAAAAGGCTTTGTTCAATACGCCTGAGCTGTGGTGTACATCCATACCGCTGGTGTAGTTGCTGGCGTGCCCGATAGAGCGGCCGTCTTTGGTCGGGTCGTCCATATACCGCAAAGCCCCCTGGCTTTTGAAGATGTCAGCACCAACCTGCCAGTCGTTGCTGCCTTTCATAAAGTATTCGGCGGCTTCACCGGCCATGTCCGAGAACGCCTCGTTAATGCCGCCGGATTGTGCGCTGTACACCAGGCCCGAGTTAAACTCGGTAAAACCATGACTGACCTCATGCGCAGACACATCCAGACTCACCAGCGGATAAAACCGGCTCGCCCCATCGCCAAAGGTCATTTGGGTGCCATCCCAAAAGGCATTTTCATAGTTGCTGCCATAATGCACACGCATTTTCAGCTTGGTATTCAGTGGATTTACCCTGAACCAGCTTTGGTACATATTAAACACCACGCCACCAAAGTAATGCGCGTCATTCAATGGTGAGTAAGCGCCATTAATATCTTTAAAAGTGTTATTCGGGCAGGTGAACTGGTGAATGCTGCCACCGGACGTGGCGCCGTTGAGGTTTATGGTATCGACATTCGCATTGGTCATCCGGCAATTTGCGTCCACATCCAGATAACCATAAGTAGTGCCGTACTGATATTGACCGGTTTTGCTGTTACCGCCAGGACCTGTGGCATTGGCATGGGCGATGCCATCCCAGCTTTGCAGCACTTTACCGCTGTTGGCATCGATAATGTGGTAAGGCCGGCTCGGCTGTTGGCCTTTTTGCGTCAGATAATGGGTGATATACACCAGCCGGGCCGTATCGTTCTGATCCAGATAAACCCACAGTCTGGCGTTGGCGCTTTGCACACTCAGCTCGGCCTGCAGCGTGGTTTGCTCATCAGCCGTCAGCGCCTGCAGACTTTCTCCGCCGCGACTTGCCAGGATGGCCTGGCCTGGTGCCAACACTGGTTGCGCATCCGGCAAATCGTTTTCGATGCCCGTTACCACAGTACCGCTGATATCACTGTACTGGCCATTAGCGTTAATGGCCGCGACGCTATGCCCCCACACCGGGATGCCGCGGAATTGCTGTTGGTAACGGTTTTTCAGTTTGCCGTCGAAGCGTTTGATTTGTTGCAGCGCTTTAAAGCTCATCGGCTCAGCACTGCGATCGCTTTGCGTGCCGTCCAGATTACTCAACGCCTGGTTATTCAGCAGATTGGCGGCCGGCACCACCTGCGCAGCTTGCAGCGGCGCGCAGAAGGCAACAGTCATTGCGACAGCCAATGGGCTCAGATGTAGTAATTTCATCAGGTTTCCTCTTTGATGTTCTATCAGTCATGTCCCCGAGCATCGCACTGACACAGTGCGGCATTCAGGAACATAGACAAGAAAACTCCTTTGAAATTAACATCATATTAATATCGCAATTTTATTAAATCCTTATCAATCCCGCCTGTCTCTGTTGCCAGAGAGCCAGTTTTCGTCATTCACGGCAAACTGCGATACTATGACGTTTTTTCTGCCGGGATCTGCGAATGGAACAGCTTTTTCACTGGTTTGATTTAATGGGTATTGGGGTTTTTGCCGTCGCCGGCACGCTGGCCGCCTGGCGCAAACAAATGGACGGCTTCGGTGTTATTGTGCTCGCGACTGTCACGGCGATTGGCGGTGGCACTATTCGCGATCTGATTCTGGACGTGCCGGTGATTTGGCTCAGCGACAACAGTTATTTCTATGCCATTTTCGGCGCGACCGCCCTGACGATTCTGTTGGTACGCAAACGCCTGACCATTCCGAATAATGCCCTGCAAATCGCCGATGCTATTGGTCTGGCATTTTTTGTCGTGATGGGCGCGCAAAAAGCGCTGGCGTATGGCACTTCAGATTTTGTCGCCATCATGATGGGCACTATGAGTGGCGTCTGTGGTGGCATGATCCGCGATGTATTGTGCCGGGAGATCCCGCTGGTGTTTCGTGGTGAACTTTATGCCGTGACCTGTATTTTTGGCGGTCTGGTTTATACCCAGTCGCTGGCTCTGCAAGTCGCGCCACTGCCTGCCATGCTGGCCGGCATGCTGGCCTGTCTGCTGCTGCGGCTTGCCGCTATTCGCTGGCATCTGACCATTCCGGTGTTTGGCCGCAGTGGCCAGATTGGCAAATAACCAGCAGCTAAGCAGCAAAAAGCCCGCAACTGCGGGCTTTTGAATTTACAGAAGCAGAGAAATGCAGTGTTACGGCAAATCTTTGTGTAATTGCACTGGGTTCGACTTCTTGCGCAGACGGATATTGACCATCTCAACACAGCAGGAGAACGCCATCGCGAAGTAGATGTAACCTTTTGGTACATGCACATCAAAGCCTTCAATCATCAGCGTGACGCCGACTAAAATCAGGAACGACAGTGCCAGAATTTTAATGGTTGGATGCGCGTCAACAAAATCACCGATCGGCTTAGCCGCAAACATCATCACGCCTACTGCAGCCACAATTGCAATCGCCATAATTTCGATGTTATTGACCAGACCAACTGCAGTGATCACTGAATCTAACGAGAACACGATGTCGAGGATCATAATCTGGATCAGCACCATCATCAGGCTGTTCGCCACCACTTTTGGTGCGCCCGGCTCTTCGTCGGCGCCTTCCAGACTATGGTGAATTTCCTGCGTTGATTTCGCCAGCAGGAACAGACCACCACCGATCAGAATAACATCACGGCCGGAGATATCATTATCCAGCACCGTGAACCAGGTTTCGGTCAGACCCATCACCCAGGAGATCGAGAATAACAGCGCCAGCCGGGCAAACATCGCAAGGCCCAAACCCAAGCGACGGGCAAAGGCACGTTGTTTTTCTGGTAACCGGCCAACCAGAATTGATAAAAAGATAATATTATCAATACCTAATACGATTTCTAACGCCGCCAGAGTCCCAAGCGCTATCCAGGCCTCCGGGCTTGCAATCCACTCAAACATATTGATCTCACAAGTTAAGCTAAAAACTGCCGGCTAGTTTACTTGCGAAGCCCTGCCGTGCCAATGAAAACGTGGCTTTCCGCTAATTCCCCCAGTGCGATGAACGTCAGCAGCGAAGCGCTGAACACCAGGACGCATGCTCGACCGCTCTGTTATGCTGGATTTTTCAACAGTTCCGGGAACAACCAGATGCGTACCTTTTCCCTCACTTTGCTGAGTACCGCGTTATATGCTGTGTCCGCACAGGCCGCCGTGGATGCAACCACTGCATTACCGCAATCGGTAGCCAGCGATTATCAACAACATCTCGGCGCCTTATTTACCCACTTTCACAAGAACCCGGAACTGTCGCATATGGAGGTCAATACAGCCGCCCGGCTGGCGAAGGAACTCAAAGCGGCAGGTTTTGAAGTGCACACCGGCATCGGTAAAACCGGTGTGGTCGCTATCCTGAAAAATGGCCCTGGGCCATTGGTGATGATGCGGGCCGATATGGATGGTCTGCCGGTCGAAGAAAAATCCGGTTTGCCTTATGCGTCCAAAGTAAAAACCAAAGACTGGGACGGCCACGAAGTGTCGGTGATGCACGCCTGTGGCCACGACGTACATATCACCAGTCTGGTCGGCACTGCCCGGCAGATGGCAGCGCGGAAAAAAGATTGGTCTGGCACCCTGATGCTGATTGGCCAGCCGGCCGAAGAGCGCAGCGGCGGTGCTTTGGGCATGATGCAGGATGGTTTGTATCAGAAATTCGGCAAACCGGATTATGCGCTGGCGTTTCATGTATCAAGCGAAATTGAAGCCGGTAAACTGGTCGCTGTGGAAGGCTCACCTTATTCCGGCGTCGACAGTGTCGATATCATCATCCACGGTGTCGGCGCGCATGGCGCCAGCCCGCATCGTGGTAAAGACCCGATAGTGCTGGGCGCGCAGATTGTGTTAGCACTGCAAACCATCATCAGCCGGGAACTACCGCCGAAAGAGCCGGGTGTGATCACCGTCGGCTCGTTTCAATCCGGCACCAAACACAACATTATTTCCGACCAGGCGGTGCTGCAGCTGACGGTTCGCAATGACAATATGGACACGCGCAACCAGCTGATTGAGGCGATTAAACGCGTCGCAGTGAATATGGGACGGGTTGCCGGCTTGCCGGAAGATAAACTGCCGGAAGTGATAGTGCGCGATGGCACCACGCCGCCGACCGTCAATGACATCCCACTGACGCAGCGGCTCAAAGCCACCTGGGCCAAGCAAATGGGTGCCGATATTTTTGACCAGAATTACAAACGGCTTGGCATGGGCGCGGAAGACTTTCCGTTCCTGACCACAGACCCACATATCCCCAGCGTGTATTTTGCCGTCGGCGGCACCCCGGCTGCAGCTTTTGCCGCGGAGAAAAACGGCGGGCCTGCCGTGCCGAGCCATCACAGCCCGTTATTTAAGATTGAACCTGAACCGGCAGTTCGCACCGGGGTAGAAGCAACAGTGCGGGCGCTGACTGATTTACTGCAGGCGCCACGTTAATTCGTTGAGGTTTTGAGCTGTTCTTTGTGTTCCAGCAGTTGATATTTGTTTTTCAGCTGCTGGATTGCCCGCTGTTGTTGGCGCAAAAAGCGATTAAATTCAATGATAAGTGCTGGCTGATTGACGCTGGATAACAAAAACGGCAACTCAGAAAAAGGTAAAGTTTCCGCCGCCACCAGCGCACCGGGCTGGCCTATCCGACGCAGATATTCATTGGCGACATTCAGCTCAATCGAAGCACCATGCACCCGCCCCCTGAGCACCAACCCCAATGCGGACGCACTGTCTGCCACATCGACCATGCGGAATTTGTAGCGTTTTTGCAGTTCCAGCCAGCGATGCGGCGCAAAACCGTGGATCACCGCCAGCGAGCGGAACGTTTCCAGCGGCATCTGCTGGTTTTTCGGCAGCACCATAGTACTGCCCAAGGTGTAGATCACCGGGTCACTGAAGGTTTTTGGATATTCCGCCACCAGATATTGTTGCCAGGCCGGATTGTCCGGATAAATCAAATCAATACCGCTGTTGGCTTCCTGATAAAGACGTTTGACTGGTAAAGCGGAAAAACGGATTTGATAACCGGCAGTTTTGCCAAACAGCTGCATCAAATCGTAGAAAAAACCACGCTGCTGACCGGGGCTGAAATCGTAATGTGGGTAATAATCGATTTGCTCAATCCCCACCACAATGGACCGGGGTTCAGTTTTGGCAAGTGCAGACCAACATAACAACACTGCCGCCAGCCACAATTTCATACCACATACCCCGGAAATGTCAGAAATAATAATCAAAGCCTAACTGAATATAATCATCCTGTCTGAGCCACCAGGTCGGCTGTTGCAGCGACATAGTCTGAAAAAACCAGGCATCCAGCCGCACACGCAGATTGTTGCTGAAACGCATCGAAGCTTCAAGCATACCGCTACGGGTGCCGCCATTTTGTAAATCCTGCGCGATACCAAACAACAGTTCGCTGCCAGCTTCATCATTCAGAGCTACGCGCACGCCGGCAAACAGATCACGCTGCCCCGGCACCGGCGCAAATTGCCCGCGGTTGTCGTATTGATATTCCACCAACCAGCCTAGGTCAACCGCCGAATCAAACACGCCGACACTGCTGTATTCAAAACCGGCTACCGCTGAGGTGAAGCTCTCGATATCGCTGCTGCGGCGGATGGCTTCGAGCTTCCAGATCCAGCTGTCGACAATCCACTGGCCTTCGAGTCCAAGCTGATTGATTTGTTCGTAATACGGCACCAGTGCACTGCCCTGACCCACCGGCATAAACCGCGGGTCCCGGTTGGTGCCGGTAAAATACGACAGCGCCAGATCCATTTGATCGATTTGTTGGCTGTAACGCAGCGCCAGGTCGATATGCCGCTGTTCGTGCGACGACTGATACACAGCATCATCGGAAAACACCGGCAATGGCAGGCGCAGGCGGCCTTGTTCACCGCTTAAGGTGCGCTCGCGAAAATAGGGCAACACAAAGCTTTGCAGATTGCCCCAGTCGCCGCTCAGGTTAAATTGCAGCAGCGGCTGGCCTAATTTCGATTCACCATCCACCGCATCCACCCAGTCGGTTTGGTTGATGATATCCACCAGATGGATCGACTCAGTGACGCCCCAGAAGATTTTGTCGACGCCGGCTTTAAACTCCCAGCCGTCCCCCACGCTCAGCCAATAAGCCTGACGCAAATCGACCAAATTACGTTCGTTATCACGTTGATCCCAGCGCAGATAAGGACTGACAGTCCAGCTGCTGCGCTCATCTTCCGATTGCCAGTACCATTCAACCAAAGCGCTGCCGCTCAATGCATTGCGGCTCTGGCCCTGTAAGCCGCGCTTGGCAAACCAGCGCCAGTCTAGCCCCAAAGTGGTATCGGTTTGCAAACGTTCAGTCCAGTCACTGCGCACTTCACGCGCGGGCACTGCCGGCGCTTCCGCGATGTCAGGTGCCGAAGGTTCTGGCGGCAAAGGTGCCAGTGGCGCTGAAACTGCTGCTACCGGCGCAGCCTCAACTGTTTCAGCTGGTGTTTCTGCCGGCGCGGCTGACAGCAGCGGCACGGCTTTACTTTGTTGTTGTACCTGCCGGGCTAAAGCCGCAGTGGCCTGCGACGATAAACCTCCGGTTTTCCCCACAGTGGCACCAATGCCTTGCTGACTGCCGTCCACAGCTTGCAGGGTGGCAACCCATTGCCGCCACGCTGCGGCATCGGCTTCGACTTTTTGTTCAGCGCTGCGCGCGTCAACAGCAGCAATTTCAGCTGCTGTCGGTAACTCCAGTACGGCACCTTGTTTGACATGATGCACATTGTCGCCAATAAAGGCGGTTGGATTTTTCTGTTGCAGCGCGATGATAGCCTGATACATCGAATAAGGCGCATCACCACGGGCGGCGCGGGCCAGACTCCATAACGTCTCTTTGCCGGTGACAGGCCCGAGGGTTGCGGCTTGCAATGGTGTTGCAGCGGCAAAAGCCGCCGCACATAACACCAAACAGATATTTAATTGCATAATTCGGTTCCGGGATCTGGCACTGGAAGCTGTTTTCAGCATGGCTGTTCGCTACGTTTTTTCCACTGTACGCCACAGTAAAACAACTGACTCAGCAAATCTCGGGCCAGGCTTGAGACTGCTGAGTCGCTGCGCTTACCGGCTGCGTTGCAGGGCATTGGTATCAAAATCGGCATCTGTCCGGCCTTTGCCAAATTCAATATCGCGCACGAGTAAATCGGTACTTTTGCCGGTTTGGTGGTTGGTCATTTGCAGTTTCAGCGGCCGCCAGTATTTATTCAGATACTGTTTGTAGTCACTCATCACCAGCGTTTTTAACAATGCATTTTTCCGGTCATAAAATTCGATTTTGCGGGCGCGGTACTCCGTCTGATCAATCCAGACCACACTTTTGCTGTAACCGGAAAATTCGTCGAGCGGCACCTGTTCCACGACAAAGACGGCTTCGCCATTGAGCTGCTCGTCACGCAACCAGGTAAATTTGAATTTCTCCAGTTCAAACGAACTTAAGTCTTCGTAGGCAAATTCACTGGCCATAAAGGGGCCGGATTTATTGCGTGAGGCGATGCGTTTGACCCGTTTGACCGAGGGCAGATACAGCCATTGATCGTCCGGTTTGCCGGTATGGGAGTGGTTCAGAAACGCGGTGCCACGCACGTCTTTCGGTTCGTCAAAAATGGTCAGGCCTTTGTCACCGTCGTTGGCGACTTCCAGGCTGAGGCTGCGGATCTCCCTTGTACTTTCTTCACCTTGAGCATTGCGCAGCACCATCGTGGTTTTTGACTCGCTGTCTTTCCAGCCTTCATCGCGGGTTTTGCGCTCTGTGGCGATTTGCAGGCCTTTGCCGCCGTCGTCAGCCAGCGCTGCTGCGCTGAAAGCGCCAACACTCAACGAGCCTAAACACAGGCAGCCGGTCAATAATACAGTTCGCAGCACTGCTGCTTTTGGGCGATTCAACATCATAGAAGTGGTATTCATATCAGACTCCGTTCGGATGAGTAGCAGATGCCGGGGAATAGGCTTTGCGGTCCAGTTTCAGCAGCACCGCCGGTAAAAACAGGAAATCGATAATCAGTGCAATCAGCAAAATAATAGCAGTCAGCAGGCCCATATCAGAATTCAGCCGGAAATCAGACAGCAGCAGCACTGAGAAGCCAATCACCAGCACCACAGTAGTCACCACCAAAGCCCAGCCGACACTGTGAAACGCATAACGCACCGCATCTTCGGCATTGCGGCCTTCAATACGGGCGTGCTGATATTTGGCGAGAAAATGCACGGTATCATCAACAATAATGCCAAGACTCATCGAAGCGACCACCGACAAACCTAAGTTGATTTCGCCGGATAACAATTGCCAGACACCAAAGCCCATCAGCGCCGGCACGATATTTGGCAATAAACTGATAGAACCCAGCTTCCAGGAGCGCAGGCTTAAAATCAACAGGGCGGAAATCATCAATGCCGCCAGCGGCAAGCTTTGCATCATACTGGCCATATTACGCTCGCCAATATGTGCAAACATCAGCGCGGCACTGGATGCTTCAATCGGATACTGCGGGTAATGCTGTTGAAACCAGGCAATGGTTTTGTCTTCAATCGCCGTCATTTCTTTACTGCCAAGATTTTGCATCGTGATGCCTACCTTGGTCGCGCTTTTATCCATATTCAGTTGATTGCTTAAATCCAGACCAAAAGGCAACGACATTTCATACATCAGCAGATATTGCGCCGCCAGTTCCTGACTTTCCGGCAGCCGGTAAAACGCCGGATCGTCGCCATGCATACTTTTATTCAGCCGTTTATAGGTGTCACTGATCCGGTTGACATGGATAACTTCCGGAAAGGTCTGCAAGTAATCACCAAAGGCATCAATGGCGGCGATAAAAGCCGGGTCATTGACGCCGGATTCGCCGCCGCTTTTAATGGCAAAATCCATCAGTGACACGCCGCCCAGCTTTTCTTCTAATAAATCAACTGCCTGACGATATTCGGTCTGAGAGCCAAAATATTTGACCGCCTCGTCATTGACGCGGTTTTGCAACGTCAGATAACCCCCGGCCAGCGTCAGCAGCACAGTGCCGATTAAAATCGGCCCCTGCCGGCGGATGACAAATTCGGCTAAGCGGTCCATACCGCCGATGGCTTTTGAATCATGACCTGCGCTGATCGGGAATAACGCCAATAACGCCGGCAACAGCAATATGGTTAACAACCAGGCCAGCATCACACCCACGGCAACCATATTGCCGAAGTCGCGCAAAATAGGTACCTCTGAAAAATTCAGCGTCAGAAAACCCACCGCCGTCGTTGCACTGGTGATAAACACCGGCATGGTATTTATCACCAGTGCTTGGCGGATCGCATCAGGTTTAGGCTGGCCTTGCCGCATCAAAAACTGGCAGGAAGCTATCAGATGTACACTGTCAGCGACAGCGAGTGTCATTACCAGGGTCGGCACATTCACCGTGGCGGTGCTGAGGAAAACACCGGCCCAGCCGGCCAGACCCAGCGTTGAACTTATCGTCAGAAGAATAATAATCACTACGGCCAGCGCCGCCAGCGCAGAGCGCAGCATCAGTGCCAGCAACAGGATGATAGTGCCAAACATCAGCGGCACTAGCACGCTGGCATCATGCTGCGCTTCAGCAGTAAAGGCATTGTTGAGTGCGATCACGCCAGCAAGCTTAAAACTGACCGTTGGGTGTTCTTTCGCCAGCTGTTCGGTCAAAGCCGTCACCGCGACATAAACATCCGCCACTTCTTTGTTCTGGTCTTTCTCTGGCAGCTGTACCGTGATATTCACCGCAGTCATGCTGCCGTCGGCCGACACCAGCCGCTTCAGCAAGGCTGGCTCGCTAAGCACCACTTGTTTGATTTTACTGATTTTCTCTGCAGATAAATCCGCAACATCCAGCAGCAAATCTTCTACCAGTAAGTCATCCTCCTGAGCTTCGGTGTGCTGGAAATTAGTGATGGAATCGACTCGCAGCGAATAAGGCGTTTGCCAGGCGGCGTCGGTTAATTTTTTCACCACCGTCAGCACTTCTGGCGTGAACACATCGCCTTTAGCCGGCAACACCGCGACCAGAATATTGTCGCTTTTGTTAAACTGCGCCTGCATCCGTTCAAATGCCTGCATTTGCGGGTTGTCGGCCGAAAAGAAAATACGGAAATCGCCGCGAAAATACAGATTTTTCGCGCCCCAGCTAAATAACACTGTGACCAGCAAGACCAGAAAAACCGCCAGCCATGGCCTTTTTATCGCATTGTCTAACCAGGGATGATTCATGCGAGCTCCTGTACATTGCATAACATCGGGTGGATAAAACTGTCTGATCCGGCGCCAGTCAGCTGCTGGCTAAACATGTGGTCAATCCGTTGCCAGCTGGCCTGATAATCCCAGTCTGGCGACAAAGGTAACCAGCCCATGCCATCAAATAACAAACTGAGACTGTGAATATTGACCTGTCCTGCCTCAAGACCGGCAAACAAACCTAGCTGGCGCAGCGGCATAAAAAGCGCATTACAACCAAAAGCCAGCGCCCAGTTGATAAAGGCATATTGCTCGACCGCAGTACCAGCCGGCAGGGTTAAACTGTCATCTGCCAGCGCAGCTGCAAGCACGGTCTGGCACATAGTTAATAATTCGGTTTCCAGCTGCTGACGACGTTGCAGCCGCGCTGGCGAACTTTTTTCCATCACTCCAGGCGTAGCGGCGGTCAGTAAACATAAAAACAAGGTTGGTTCGGCGGCGCTGAAACGATGATAGGCATAATGCAGAGCCAGCGCGCGTTCCCGGCTATGACCGTTAAAGCCAAGTGCCAGCTGGAAAAGGTATTGCAGTCGCTCTAATGAGTCGACGCTGAGGGCGGTCAGCACGTCTTCTTTGCTGCTGAAATGATTATATAAAGTGCCTTTGGACACGTCGGATAAGGCTGTCAGCCGGTCCATGGTCAGGCCGGTAAAACCGTCCTGCCGTAAAATCTGCTGCGCCAGCTGCAGCAGCGCCAGCTCACGCTGTTGTCGGGCCTGGCTGCGCGAATTTTGCAATGGCGGCTGAGGGAGCATGAGCAGAACCGTTAAAAAATTGACGAATCGTCATTCTAGGTGAAAACGGCTACAACGCAAGGTCACAGCAGAAAAATCAACCAGCGGTCGAACTCAGGGCTCAGAAGCGCCAGTACATCGGCGTAAACAATAACAATACTGTCAGAATTTCCAGCCGGCCCAATAACATACCAAAGCTAATCAGCCACTTGGCGCCATCGGGTAAACTGGCAAAAGTGCCATCCGGACCAATCACAGGCCCAAGCCCGGGGCCGACGTTACTGATCGCTGTCGCGGCACCGGTCAGCGCAGTAACAAAATCCAGTTCATACATCGACAAACCCAGTGCCAGCGCAGCAATAGAGGCAAAATAGATAAAACAAAACGCCAGTACTGAACCCAATAACTGGTCGTTGACCGGTTTGCTGCCGTATTTCTGCACCCAGACCGCATTCGGGTGTACCAGCAATTTAAACTGTTTAATCAATAGCAAACCGGCCAGCTGGGTGCGGAAAATCTTCAGACCACCGGTAGTTGACCCTGAGCATCCCCCGGAAAAGGTTAAATAAAAGAACAGGATCAGCGCCAGTCCACCCCAGGCCGCATAGTTTTCGCTGGCATAACCACAAGTGGTAATAATGGAAACCACGTTAAAAGTGGTGTGAGTCAATGCATCAAGCAAAGGCCGGCCATTATGCTGGTATTGATACAAGGTCAATAAAACCACGCTAAACGCTGTGATAGCTAAAAAGGCCCGCACTTGCGGGTCACGCAGCAACAACATTTTATGGCCACGCACAGTGCCGACCAGCAATACCAACGGCAGCGCCGACAGCAGCATAAACAGCGACGAAATCCACAACAGTGCCGGCTTGTCATTAAAGTGACCAAAAGAGGCGTCGTAATTGGCGAAACCACCTGTGGCAACTGTCGTCATACCATGGGTAATGGCATCAAAGCCATTCATGCCAAACAGATAAAACAACGTCATACAACTGGCGGACATGGTCAGATACACCACGCCAATCATCAGACTCAGGCTGGAACTGCGTGGCAGGATTTTTTCAGAAATGTCTGAGTTTTCGGTTTTAAATAACTTCATCCCACCGATTTTTAACGCTGGCAAAATGGCAATCGCCATCACGATAATACCGACGCCACCAATCCACTGCAGCACCGCCCGCCAGAACAACAGGCCTCTGGGCATGTTGTCCAGCCCTTTGAGCACTGTGGCGCCCGTGGTGGTGATCGCCGACACGGTTTCAAACACCGCATCGACGTAACTGAGCTGCGGCAACACCAGCACAAAAGGCAAAGTGGCGAATAAACAAATCGATACCCAGCATAAGGTGGTCAGTAAAAACAGCTGGCGTTTCATCAGCACAAAGTCATGCCGGCCTTTGTAAACCAGGCTATACCCGACGCTGACCGTTAACAGGCTGCTGATGAGATAGCTCCAGAAACTCTGCTCATCGAAGTACACGGCGACACCGGTGGTCAGCAGCATAAACATCGACAAAATCACCAGCAGATATCCAATCACCCGGTAAAACAGATAACGACTTTTTGCAGTTTGTACTTCAATGATCATGAGGGCCCGGGGTCAATGCAGTCAGAAAAGTGATTCACGACAAGATGGTTCAGTGTAGCGGCTTCTTCGCATAGAAGAAAGGCTGCTGGCATGGCCTGACAGCGTAGGGCGTGTTGGTGTTTGGTGGTTGAATTTTGTTCGTTTCGGCCACCGCGTGGTGGTGGCGTTTTGGGCGCGAAACGAGGCGCCTGGCATAGTGATTCTATGTGAGCAACGAGTGACAAAGCCCAAAGCGCCACCAAACGAACCCGCAGGGCAGCGTTTGGCAGCTCTTTCTGCTGCGTTAGTGCTCGTTTGTGTAGAATAACACACTGGGTACCACGTACGGCTCTCGCACTGCCTTGCATAAAAAGCGGCCAAACTGCTGCAAAAACAAACACCAAACATCAACACGCCCTAACGGTTTTACAGATGTTAACAGATTGACTTGCCGGCGTAATCCGTTAGGCTAGTCAATCTGTTGTTTCCGCGATAAACAAGCACAAGGATGCCGTCCCACCGTGAAACTGTTTTCCTGGTCCAGTCTGTTTTTTATCTTGTCATTGAGCTTTTTGTGGGGCTGTGGTTATTGGGTCTGGTTACAGACTAACCAAAGTCAGCACGTTCAGCTGACAAGTCAGTTAAGTTTGCAACTGGAACGCAGCGAGGTGTTGTTGGAGGACTGGCAACGGAATTACCGGTTACACCTGGATTATCTGCGCGCCGATCTGGCGAAAATGACGCCACCTTCCACCGACAATCTGATGTACGAGCCCTGGCAGGAACTGGATGACAAAATCCAGCACGCACCCTGGCCTGATGCACTGCTTGGCTACGCTTTACTCGACGAAAGCGGCCGTGCAGTGCGGCTCAGTAACAGCGTCGCCGGCCAGTTGTTTGCCATCACTCATACCGATTTCAGCAGCAATCATCAGTTTCTGACACCGATGGTGCTGCCTGCGCAATGGGTGGCGCCGGTGCATCTTGAATTCAATTCACAGCATCTGTTGTTCTGGTTCGATTTAGCCGCGTTAAAACAGAAGCTGCTGAAAGCGCAGCAACAGGCAGCCGGCGAAATATTACTGGTGTCTGCGACAGGGCAGCTGGTGTCGCCGAGCCGTTATCAACAGACGTTACTGGCACGTTTTGGTCTGTCGGATCTGCGTGATGACCAGAGCCTGAAATTTCAGCTGAAACGGCCACCGGAAGACTTAACGCGTAGCAGTCAGCGCTATGACGGCAGCATGGCCTGGCCTGCGACAGCGCTGGCGCAAGCCATGACCCGGACCAAGCAGGGCCAGACCGCTTTGTTTGTGCCAAATTATCTCGGCAGACCCAGTGTTGCCAGCTGGCGCTGGTCGGACGGCTGGCAGGCGTATCTGGTTGCTGAACGCGATTTATCCGGGTTACAGCAGCAGCGTAAACAATTGAGGCAGTACTTGCTGGCGGGGCTGTCAGCACTGAGTGCCGTGTTATTATTGTTGTTTTGGCTGATTCAGCGTGGCATTAAACGCCAGGAACCGGCAGTGCCAGTCGCTCAGCCGCCGGTCATCGAAGAACCATCGGTTGTCAGCGCAGAGCTGTTAGCTGCCAGCGCAGCGACTGAGTTGACGCAGCAGGTGGCGTCCTCCCAACCATCGGCGGTGGTTCCGGTTGAGTTTGAACAGGCAACATTCACTCATGAGCATCAACTGAAAACTGCCAGAAATTTACTTCAGGCCTGGTTGTGCCAGCCTGGCGCCGAACAAAACCTTAAGCAGATTTCGTTACGCTGGTTAAGCCAAACTGAGCAATCTGTCCGTGTAGCCTGTCAGCCGGTTGGTTTTATCAGCGCGCTACTGACCAAAATCCAGAAAGAAACCAATAAAGAACTGCTATTTGATGTCGCTGCTGATGTGCCGTCCTGGGCCGAGCTGGACCTCAATGCCGTGGCTGCAAGTCTGGGGTGGGTGATCCGTACCAGAGCGTCACATCATGACGTAACAACTTTAATGGTCAAGTTGGTGGTACTTGAACCGCTGCAGCTGATGATAGAAATTTTTGATGATGGTGAATCCTTAGGTGCTGGTCAGTGGATGAACTTGTTGCACCAATCGCAAGAGAGCAGCAATTGGCCAGCGGAGTTGCAACAATTAAAAAGTGCAGGCGGGCACCTGAGTGCCGCGCAGCAGCAATTCAGTGGCAATAAGTTGTTGTTGGTATTACCGATGCTGGAGTTAACGGCAGGTTGTGAGCGCGACGAATTACAGTTAGTGGATGGCTCCGCATTGTTGTTGTGTCCGGCTGGCGATGCGCAGCAGCTGTATCGCCGGATGCTCAATCAAACCGGACTGGGTCTGATGCCGCTGGATGATGCCGCCCAATTTATGCAATGGTGCGGTGCACAAAGTGATGCCCGCCTTGATTACCTTATTCTGGATGAAGTGTTTATTCACGGCGACCAGCAAATTGCTGCGCAGGTTTTCCAGATTGTCCGGCGCTATTTCCCACAATTAGTGCTGATTATGTTTGTTCGTCAGCCTGAACAATGGCTTCAATTGCAGCAGACCTTTGCGCTGCGGCTGGTCAGTAAACCCGTGTTACGCCATGAGCTGCAACAAGCACTGCTCTGTCAGGAGCCGGCGACACTGGAACCTGGTTTGCGTCCCGTCTGGTTTGAAAGTACCCAGGATGTCAACGACTGGCTGCTGCGTCATCAACTTGAACAATTGGGCTACTTGCCTTTGCAGCTGCAGCCCGATATACCTTTACCTGACGATGCGCTGCTGATGCTGGCGCTGGAAAACAACACAGATGTTGCAAAAAGAGATTTGCCGCTGTTGCTGTGGTACACCGCTGAAGAGATATCTTTGCATGCACAGGACATGACACAACCGGTTTGGACTTTTGAGCAGGGACCTGTTGTATTGAGTCGCCATTTGTTTCAACTAGCAACAAGACCAACGACGGATGAAAATTAGCAACCCGTTACTGAATGAACAAAAAAGACTGCGCAGAAATAGTGTGGTCTTGCTGCTGCTGTTAGCTGCTTCAATGGCTCTGCTTGACTATCTTATTGCTTTGTCTGACCGGCAGGCTCTGCGACAGGCTCAGCTCAATGCTGCCACTGCAGATCTGGATCATCAATTACTCCCGCTGTTGCATCTGACCCATGCCCTGCAACAGGAAGCGGAGCTGATGTTACAACAAGGCGGTCAGGCTGCGCAGCTCAAAGCAGGACATGTCACTGCTTTACCGTCTGCTGATTCAGCTGGGGCGGTCACGCCACTGACGGCCGGAGAGATTAGTCTGCTGAACCAGCTTGAGCCCTGGTTTCGTCAGCAATTAAAATCATCGCGTTATCTGCGGAATATTTCCTACATCTCTGCGGATGGGCAGCTGTTTCAGTTATCAGACCGTGGGGCGGCGGCTGCAGAGACTGCAAGGGTTGCATTCCGTCAAATTAACAGCCTGCCGTTATTAACCTTAAATGCTGAACCCGTCAATTTGATAGCTGTGAATCAAGAGAATCAAATCTTTGCTTTACACAGTGTCGTGCGCAATAACAAAAATATCGTCGGGCATCTGCTGTTAGAAATTGACCTGGCGGCAATCTTAAAGCAGGCAACAATCCCGCAGACAGGTTCGACACTGATGTTGATGGACAAGGATGCTGCCGTGCTTATAGCAGCTAAAGATAACCAGCTGAGTTCGACAGCACTTTATGATGGTCAGGATGCAAACGACAGCCTGCAACATTTGGACATAGTCCCACTGGTATTGCACATTCAGCCGGACCGGTTACATGATACCCAAATGGAATTAAAACGATTTTTCGCCGAGCTGCTGTTTTACAGCGTGCCATTACTGGTGCTGTACTTGTATATGCTTTTCCGCTTTAAACGCAAGGTGTTGCGTCCGATAACGCGTTTGTTAATCCACACCGCGCGCTTGGAGCGTGGCGATGTGCATGGCGTGCGCCATGTTCCGCTGGAATGGGAAGCTGTATTCAAACAAACAGAGCAGCTCAGGGAGCGAGGGTCGGAAAAGTCCGCTGACTAAATTGTTTACTTTGCAAGGCAGCCTGATATTCGTCACTGACCTGCCCAAGTTTCAGCTGAGCTGGGCCGGTCGTGTCAATCAGCAGTAAAGATGAATCAGCAAAATCAATCACTTGTTCTGTATCTGTTGCCGGCACCTGCGCTGCGATCACCGCGTGGTTTGGCAGATAGATGATTTTAATCATCATCGTTGGAAAAATCAGCCGCATCACCGTTGCCCACAGCACGGCTTTACTGTCGCAATCACCACTATGATCAAATATGAGCTGCGCCGGCGGGGCATAGCCGTTGCCGTTGGATTCGAGGCGGTTATCCAGGTCTCGGTAAGGGATTTGCTGTATCCAGGCGGTCAGCTGAGCGGCAATCTGACGAATATTGCTTTTGCCATAATTAGCAATAAAAGCGTCTGCGACCGGTTGCAGTTGGCCGAGCGCGTCCCGCATAAACAACAGGTGATCCGGGATTACCCCTTTACCTTTTACCGGGTCGTTGAGCAGGTAGTAATAGCCCTTCGCCAGATAGTCATTCATTGCTTTGTTTTGCTCTGCGACCAGCGTTGCTGAGATCTGCCGGGCTTTTTCCGGCTCTGCCGCCTGCACACTATATTGCAGTGGCAAATTTGGCGGTGAGAATTGGATCCGCACGCCGTTGTGTTGCAGCGCTGCAGCCTTGCGCAGCAGCGCGTGTCTGACCGCCTGGTCGGCCAGATGCGGCATATAACGCCGCATCCCACGATACTGATTCAGCAGCTTGTTTTCGAGTTTGAACTTTAAGGTTGAGTTGGTATTCAGCTGATAGATGAATTCAGTCGTCTGGCCTTCATTGATACGCTGCAGCTGCATCTCTGCGGATGCAGTACTGCAGCTCAACAGCAACACAAAACATAAAGCTCGTTTCACTGGCGAAGAGTCCGGCGTTTCAGATATAGCCAGCTTAAAGCCATTGGCCAGAAAAAGCCAAGACTGCCACCCGAACTTTCATGCACGATGACGCTGACCGGTGTGTCGGCACTACCGTCTTCCAGTGCCAGGTTATTCAGTGCAGCCGCTTCATAACCGGAAATTTCTGCCAGTTTCGCGCCACTGCGGGCATCACGCAGTTCTATTTTTAGTTTGTAATATCCTCGCGGTAAATCACGCATATCCGCCTCAATGGCAAACCAGTCAGAACGGCTGCTGCCATACAGGGTGAAAATACTGCTGGTGTGGAAAATCCGGTTCAGACCTGTGCCAATCAGGCTATATACGGCATAAACCGGCTGTTCAGTGTATTGGGTGTGCGCATCAAAGCGAACATAGAGCTGGCTATAGAAACGGTCGCCATCTTGGTCGTGCCGTAACGTCAAGTCCACTGAATCGAACCAGCTGCTGCTGGAAAAATCCTGATTCAGTGTGATGGCTGCGGGGGCTGTGGCGGCATCGGTATTGGCTGCTGCAATACTGGCATCGAGGTGCATTTCGCGGGTAGGGAGTGGTTGTTCTGTCAGTTCAGCGGCGGACAACTGGCAACTGCATAACGCGATTAAACAGGCAAACAGACGGTTTTTCATAGCTGATTCTCCGGGGGCTTTGGTATGATCCTCAGCCCAAGGCTCTGAATCCCGGCTGAACTGCCGCAGAGCCGCTGAATTATTGTTAAAAAGCTGAATTATTTATGAAATTAACCCGACGTATCCCGGTCACGGCGCCCGCTCAGGCGATAGATTTATTAGTTCAGGCCTGTCCTGAATTGTCCAAAGGCCGGCTGAAAGACGCGATGAATAAAGGTGCTGTGCAGCTTGTGCAAGGCAAGCAGCATAAAAGGCTACGCCGGGCACAAACCGAAGTGGGCAGCGGGACAGTGCTGGAGCTGCATTATGATGAGGACATTCTGCAGCGCAAAGCGCCCGAGCCGGTGTTGCTTGCTGACGAGCGCACTTACAGCGTCTGGTTTAAGCCGCCTGGTCTGTTGTCACAAGGCAATGAGTGGGGCGATCATCTGGCGCTGCTGCGGCAGGTCGAGCAACATTTCGCCAATCAGCGCCCGGTGTTTTTGCTGCACCGGCTGGACCGGGAAGCCAGCGGGCTGGTGCTGATTGCCCATCACAAAACAATGGCCGCGACTCTGAGCCAGTTGATCCAGCAGCAGCGTATCAGCAAAACTTATCGCATCACCGTATTAGGAACATTGGCGCCTGCTTTATTGCAACAAGGCGAAATCAATCTGCCGCTGGATGGTAAAGCCAGTTGTACCCAATTTCGTCTGGCCGTCGAGCTGCAAAATCCGTCGCGTACTGTGCTGGATGTGGCGCTGATTAGTGGACGTAAGCATCAGATCCGGCGGCATTTCGCTGCGATTGGTCACCCGGTAATGGGTGACCCGCAATATGGCCAGGGTAATCAGGACGCTGCAGGCCTGGCGCTTCAAGCCGTGCAGCTGGCATTTGAGTTGCCGGGCAAAGGTGCGCGGCAATACGCTGTGCCGGCTGCTTTATTGCGTTGATGCGCCCGGCGCTTCTGGCGTCAGCGGCTGGAATTGCAAACGCAGCAATCCAAGTGTCAGGGCATTGTTGATATCCTGACGCAAATTATCAGCCTGCCAGCTGCAAGGCGCCGGCTGGGTTGCGGTCAGCTGAAAATGTAAGATCTGAGCTGGTGCTGCAACTTGCTGCTGCCAGCTGTACCACACCAGTTCCCGTAAGCCGTAGAGGTCCGCTTCCTGCCAGTCGTGGCCAAGTAATGTCTCGAGTTCGCCCTGCCAAAGCCGAATAGCCGGTTGCTCCGGCAATTGTTGCTGGATCCCCAGCAAAGCCTGTTGCAGTTGTTGTAACCAGCGCTCGTCAGGCTGTCGTACCGACAGCCACAACACGTCGGTGTGCACTGTGGAATCCAGCAGCTGTGGGCCGCGCAGTTGTTCCAGCAGACGGCTGATGGCTTTACGCAGGCCTTGTTCACCTGCTTTGAGTTTATATTCACTAATTTGCTGAATTTGTAAGGCAAACAAACAAACTGATGCGTCTTTTTGCTGATCCTTGCGCAGCTGCCGGGTAAATTCTGCCCAGTTTTTCAGCCAGACCTGACTGCTTGGAATGTCCTGATGTTGCCGTTTTCGGCGCAGCAGGCCTCCCCAGATGCCGAGCCAGCTTGCCAGTAAGGCGGCGAGTAATGCCCAGGTGCTGGTTTGCCACTGGCTGTGTTGCAGGCCCGTCTGTTGCAATTGTTTTTGTTGCTGTAAATCGGTACTCAGCTGCCCCAGATGCTGGCGTTGCTGGTTGGCCTGGATCTCAAACTGGGCTTTGCTGGCGGCAACGGCAGCCTGATAAGCTTGTTGCCATTCGCCGCTGCTGGCATGGATGCGGGACAGGGCGTCCCAATATTTGCGCTGCAAAAACACTGGTTGCTGCTCGATTTGTAAGTTCTGCGGCAGATAAGCACGCGCTTTAGCCAGTTGTTGTTGCTGTAGGGCGATTTCGGTCAATGCGACACTGGTTTCATGCTGCATGCTGCGGTTACCGAGCTGCTGGAACAGCTGCGCCGCTTTCAGTAACTGTTGTTCAGCCTTGGCTGGTTGCTGTTGCGCCAGAAATAGCTGTGCTTCCGCAGATAATAATTGGGCGGTTAAATATGGGTCTTTCAGTTCCGTTAATAAACGTTGGGCTTTTTCGACCGCCGTCGCAGCTTTATTCAGTTCGCCTGTTTGCCGGAAGTGTTCAATTTGGGTCAAAAAGACCGTTGTGAGTTGGTTACGTCGCTCCGGCATTTGCAAAAACTGTTCGGCCTGCAGCAGATGGTCACCTGCTAAAGCGTAGAGTTCTAGTTTGTCGTAGGCCATGCCCAGACGCAGATGAATAGAGCCAATTGATGCTTTATCGCCGCTGCGCTGCGCCAGTTCCAACGCCCTACTCAGCTGTTGCTGTGCCAGCGCGTAGTTGTTTTGTTGCAGCGCCAGCCGGCCAGCCGTGATTCGGCTTTTTAACTCGGCATTTTCCAGTTGAAATTCTGTAGCAATGGCCACGCTGAGCTCGGCATATTTTAACGCTTGAGTAATCTCACCCCGTTGATTGTAACCTTGGGCAAAACTTTCGTAGAGACTGGTCTGAAGCTCTGGTTTGTCGTCGCCGTTGTATTGGTCCAGTTCAGCTTCAGCCAGCTTCAGTTGTTCCAGCGCGGCTTTGCTGTCACGGAACATAATGCCGTAGACCAGTGCTTTGTGGTGCAGCGCCTCGATTTTCCGTGCCGCACTCAGCGTGCTGGTCAGTGCTTTATTCACCGCAGTGATGGCGCCTTCTTTATTCAGCAGCTGCATATAGCCGTAACTGAGCAGCAGCCAGTATTCGGCATTTTGCTCGGCGGCTGGCAGTGTGCTGAGCTTATTCACTGTGGCTTTTGCGTCTGCTTCGATGTTTTTCCGTTCAGCCTGAAAATCCAGTGCATTGGCATGGCCAAGCCAGAACAGGGCAGGGATCAGGCAAATCAGTCGCATCAGCAGCTCCGGGAACAGGGACAAGATTTGATGATATTGCATGTCCGCACTGGCATGCCAGCATTAAATGCCAGGATATTTTCCGCCAGTTGGCCGACCAGACGTTGCATTGATTCTGTAGTTGCCCATGCCAGATGCGGGCTTAATAACAAATTCGGCAGTCGGGCTTGAAGAAAGGGATGGTTCAGATCAGGCGGCTCGGTACAAAGCACGTCCAACGCTGCACCAGCCAGCTGCTTTTGCTGTAACGCCAGCAGCAGAGCCGGTTCATCAATCAGCGCGCCGCGGGCAGTATTAATCAGCAGCGCCTGCGGTTTCAGCCAGCTTAATTCCTCTGCGCCAAGTAACGCTGGCGCGCCGGCAATCGCCGGGCAATGCAGGCTTAACACGTCGGCTTGGGCCAGCGCATCACGAAAGCGCACCCGACCTGGCCGGATGGCCGCAGCACCCGGGCGTTCAGCCACACAAATGTGCATGCCAAAGGCTTTGGCTAAAGCGGCCGTGGCCTGGCCTAGTCCGCCATAACCCACCACGGTAAAAATCTTGCCGGCCAGACTTTGGATCGGCTGCTGATGCAGGCAGAACACCGGACTGCGGCTCCAGTCGCCGCGATAAATGGCTTGTTGCTGCAACACAATCTGATTGTTCAGCGCCAGCAATAATGCCATAGCGTGCTGCGGCACGGCATCCAGCGCATAATCCCGCACATTACAGACCTGAATATTGCGGGCTGTTGCCGCCGCCAGGTCAACATTATTGGTGCCGGTAGCGGCGACACAAATCAGCTGTAACTGCGGTGCCTGCGCCAGCATGCTGGCATCTAACACTACTTTATTGCTGATCACTACAGTGGCTTGTTGCAGCCGGTGCGGTAGTTCGGCAGCTGTGGTGGACGGGTACAGCTGCAGAGTACAGCCATGCAGCTGCAGTGCAGATAAATCGGCGCCCTGGAGCGTGTCCGCGTCCAGCAACACGATGTGATGCATAAAACTTTATCCATCTTCGGCAAAAGGTTGCTTTTACCAGAGCATCACTCTAAAAATAAAGCACTTTTTAAACTTATCCGGAGTACAGCCTTGGCTTTAGCCTGGTGCAGACAGCAATACAGACGCCGGTGCAAACAACAGTGCAAGCCGCAAGGGCGCGGTGTTCTCAGCGCTGGGATTCCGCTGGTGTTTGCGGTGATTTTGCTCTGTAGTTCTGCACTGACTCAGGCCAAAACCCTGACTGTGGTCGCTGGGGCCTGGGGGGATTTCACTAAACCCGATGGTACCGGCCTGTATTTTGATGTGCTGCGAGCCGCGTTAGCGCAGTCGGACATCGAGCTGAATATCCGGGTAACCAACTGGAAACGCGCCAAACAAATGTTTTATGCCGGCTGGGCTGATGTGTTGCTGGCCGATTTTCTTGGCAACGGGGAGCGGCGCTTCGTGCCACAGTGGCAGCTGAATATGGACCCACCAGTGCAGCTGTTCAGCCTGCAGCAGGTGAATGATTTGCAATCGCTGCAAGGCAAAGCCGTTGGCTGGATGCTGGGCTATGACTATGGCGACTATCTGCCGGTCACGGTGAATGGGATTGAAGTCTCAGCGGAAAAATTTGGCTTTGATATGCTGCAATACGGCCGGTTAGACGCTTATATCAGCTATCAGGATAATGTGCCGGACGAACTGCGTAAGAAGCTGCAACAGCGACAACTAGCGCCTGCTCAGGCGTTGTATCCGGTATTTCAGAATACTTTCGCCGGCCGGCAACTGGCCGCTGACTTTGACCGTGGCATGCAAAAGTTGTATCAGACTGGCCAACTGCAACAGCTGTATGGGTCTTATTATCAACAGGCCGGTTTTCCGCCGGCTCAGCGATAAACCACGTCCTTGTACATCGGTGCTAACTTGGCCAATAAGCGGTTTTGCGCTGCGACCGGTACCTGCTGTTCTGTCATCACTTTGATTAAATGCCCGACCAGATTATCAAAATCTGCTTCGGTGATCTGAAAGCCGGTATGGCTTTCCTGCATGGTCGCGCCGCTGTATTTACAGGGGCCGCCGCTGAGTTCGCAGAATTGCTCAATTAACAGCTTGCGGAATCTGGCGATATCCGTGTCCTTAAAGTGATGGACGATTTGCCGGTCTTGTTCAATTTCGCGCAGCAGGCCGTCGGCCAGTTGTTCGAGGCCAGGCGCTCCACCAAGCTGCTGATATAACCAGTCTTTTGGTTCGGGGGAGCTGCTGCAGCCGGTTAGTACCAACAGCAGCAGTGCGCGGATCAAAATGCCCATGTCGACTCCAGGGCCAGATAATAGCCGGTCTGATTGCGGAAAGTAGCGATGCTGCCAAGGTCGACGTGACCGGCCACAACACTCAGATGTTTGTTGGCAAACCAGGCGACAAACAGGTCGCGCCAGTGATCTTCGCGGGCAAAAGCCAGTTCATCCGGTTTCTGTTTGAATTCAGCCCCAATAGCCCATTGCGGGGTTAGCAGCAAAACGGCGGAGAATTCGCCAACATATTGATAGCCATTGTCACTGCTGGTGCCAAAACCAAGCAGACCGGTTTGCAGCCCTTTGGTGGCCCGCACTGTGGCATTGAGCAGCACATTGCGGCCCCAGACTGCGTCCAGCCAGACTTTGCTGGCAGCCAGATAGATGTCAGTACCTTGTTCATCACGTGCGCCTACGGCTGCCGGGACGGCAAAATCCAGTTGTTTTTTCTGCTGCACGCCGATGCTGATTTGCGGCATGGCGCTATACAGCAACTCACCGGCAATTTTGTATTTCAGGCCAATGATTTGCTGGTTCAGCTCGCCGCCCATGCTGTCCAGTTGCAGCTGCTGGCGGCCCAGGCTGAGTTCATATTTATTGTCATAAGACAGGCTGATGCTGCGGCTGTTGAGGGTAAAGTCGTCGACACCGACCTGACTGACGGCGCCTGTGACCGACCACTGGCCAGAGCTGCCGTAACCATTGATCACTGCCCAGGGCACAATACCGCCGCCGGCACCGCCTTCAATACTGGTTGCGCCGCCGGTAGCCAGTACTTTGCTGCCAGCGCCATAAGCGTCAAGGCTGCTCAGCAACAGCAGGGCGGCAATGTTTTTAGCGAATGTTTGCATCAGACCTCTGGAAACCATTGCTGGTGTTGTTGCTGGAATTCCGCCAGCCACTGCGCAAAATCGGCGGCTTTGAGCGGTTTGGAGAAATAATAACCCTGTACTTTATCAATACCGGCAGCCTGCAGTTTGGCGAGGCCCGCCAGGTTTTCCAGGCCTTCGGCAGTGACCAGTAAACCCAGGCCGTGCGCCAGTTCAGCTGTGGTTTGGACTATCAGCGCATCGTTATGATTATGCTCAATATCTTTGACAAAAGCCCGGTCTATTTTCACTTCGTGCACCGGCAGGCGCTTTAAATAGGCCAGTGAGGACTGACCGGTGCCAAAATCATCTATCGCCAGTTCTATGCCCATCTGCCGCAGGATTTGCAGGTTCTGAATGACCTGTTGCGGGTCCTGCATCACTGCGCCTTCGGTGACCTCCAGCGCCAGCGCTGAAGCCGGTAATTGATGTTGTTGCAACAGCGCTGCGATTTGGCCGGGTAAGTCGCTGCTGAGTAAATCATAGGCCGACAGATTGACGGCAACGGTCAGCTCAATGCCCTGGTCGCGCCAACTCGCCAGCTGGCTAATCACCTGTACTATCATCCAGTCGGTGACGCGGGAAATCAGCCCAGAGTGCTCGGCCAGCCGGATAAATTCATCCGGCGGTACAAACCCCAGCTGCGGGTGTTGCCAGCGGATCAGCGCTTCAGCAGAGCTGGCCTGACGCTGGCGCAGGCTGACTTTTGGCTGGTAGACCACAAACATATGGCCAGACTGCAACGACAGCGGTAAATCATGTAATAAAGTCAGTTCGCGCTGATGGCTTTCATCCTGACCAGGCTGGTATTCAGCAATCAGCTGGTGACTTGCTTTGGCGTGCACCATGGCAATTTCAACCCGACGCAGCGCGTCATTGGCGTTGTCGGTGTAGGCCGGCACCTGATACAGCGCCATCGCCAGCTTCAGATTCAACCGCGAATTGTCCAGACTAAAATCCGTCGACAACTGGTGTTGCAGCGCCGGCAGGTCCGCTGGTTGCAGCGCTGTCGGGCTGACCAGCAGAAACTCATCACCGCCGAGGCGTGCAATCATCGCCGCGAGCGGAAAAGCACTGCGTAACCGCTGCGCCAGCTGCTCGAGTAACGAATCGCCGTTTTTATAGCCAAAGGCGTCGTTGACGTGTTTAAAATCTTTGATATTGACCAGCAGCAGCCACAACGGCTGATTGCTGAGCCGCGTCGGCAGCTGCAGTTCGACCAGATAACGGTTTGCCAGCC
The DNA here is from genome assembly GCA_008015325.1 of Rheinheimera sp. Lineage (GTDB taxonomy): Bacteria > Pseudomonadota > Gammaproteobacteria > Enterobacterales > Alteromonadaceae > Pararheinheimera. Next base: position 10,758 of record SSFI01000029.1, on the reverse strand, counting down.
CGGTTAAAGTGTCGTGTTGCGCCTGAAACAGAATCTGTTGTTCACGCTGGCGGATGTCGTGCTGCATTTTTTGTAAGGTGTCACTGAGCAGACCGACTTCACCGCCTTTGATGGCTGGAGGTGGCAAGGCTTGACCTAAACCGATGGCCCGGGCGAATTGCGTCAGTAACTGCAGCGGTTCAGTGATACTGCGCGCCAGTGTGACCGCAAACAACACAGCCAGCGTCAGACCTAAGCCAAAAATCGCCAGCAATTGTGCCCGCGCCTGCTGATAAGTTTCCTGCCAGGGGGCTGTCGACAAATGTAATAACGCCTGGATGGTCCCAGCCCGATCTAAAGCTTTTTGCGTGGTCAGTAACGGCTGATCCAGCACCGCTAACTGTTGATCGCCGCTCATGCTGGTATGTTCGGGGTGCAAATCGGCCGGTAAAGTGCTGGCCAGCAGTGCGGCATTGGCAGTGCCGCCGGCAAAAACAAAGCTGATATCGAGGTCGGTGAGCGCTTTAATCTGATTAGCCAGGGCGGTATCCAATGAAAAACCCATCGCCACCCAGGCGATTAGCTGTGGTGCTTTGACCGGTACCATCACCATCTGATAAGCCTGACCGCCGATATGGGCAATGTCGGATACTGAGTCTTGTCCGGACAACCGCATATCTTTAAACAACTGACTGATCTGGGCCTGACTGACCTGCTGGCCACTGCTGGCGATCAGATCGCCTTGTGGTGTCAGTAGTACGGTTAAAGTCGCATCGATACGGCTGCCATGATTCTCGAGCACTGAGGCGATAGTGTCCTGTTCGCGCAGCGCAACGGCCTGACGGAAGCCAAAATCGCTGGCAACCAGGCGAACAGAATTGCCAAGCTGAGTGGCTCTATTGCTCAATGCTTCCTGGAAGACCCGGCTGGCGACATCCAGCGCCTGACGTGCCTGGGCGGCGCTGTCGCGTTGCATGGCGCCAAGTGCAGCGTATCCCATTGCAACCGTCATAAAGGCAAGCATGCCAAGCAACAACAGGATGAGTCGACTACGCAACGAATCTAACATGCAACCTCAGCAAGCCGGTTCAGTTAATCTCGCGGGGGCGTCGCGAGCCAAGATACTGATTGTTCAATTGATACAATGAATTAAAAGCGTTTTACCCGGATGAGTAAACGTTACAACGATAGCAGTAAAACTCTGCTGACTCAAAGATCTCTGCTGCGATAGTCCGGCTTTCGGATGCAGGGAGGGTTGGGATGGCTGTGACACTGGTGCAGAGTGGTATTTAGCAATAAAAGAGCCGGCATTGCGCCGGCTTCCTGATACTGGATACACTCTTAGCTGCGACGGCGCAGCAACAGCAGTGCAGGCAATAACAGCAGAGCTGTAGCCGGAGCAGGCACTGCAGGTCCAGCGACATTCACCAGGGCGTTTTCTGCAGTGAAGTCTTTCACCTCAAGACCTAAGGCATCGGTCAGCTCGATATTACTCAGCGTCAGTTTGTGCATCCCGCCGCCTAATGCTTTGAATATCACTGTCGCAGCAACAAAATCGGCGTTTTGCATAGCTGCCAGTTCGTAATCGAAATCCAGGTAATTCATATCACTGAGAGTTAAGATACTGCCGGTTTTTAAAACGTCAGAGGTGCTGGTGGTAAAAGCGGTAAAATGTGGACCAAAAGTGACAGATTCAAAACCCAGCGCCGCCGCCCAGTAGCTCAGGTCCAGTTTAAAACCAGCCAGACCGTCGGTATAACCCTGTAACCGAATTTGCGCCTGTACCAGGTCGTCTTTTTGATATTGGGTTTTATCCAGCTCAATTTTAATGACTGTCGCCTGGCTGCTAAAGGCGATACACAGCGCAAACAATGCGATTAACTTTTTCATACTAAATTCCTTCAACAACAAATGATTTGATAGTTATTTGATAGCGCAACGGGCGTAGGTACAGAGTGTTGCCATCGCACGGGCGTCACTGCTGGAAACCACGCCATCTTTGTTAAAATCGTATTCCAGACCCAGTTTCACGCCTGATTTCAGCAGGTTGTTAAACAAAGTGATGTCGTTGCTATCGACGTCACCGTCTTTATCCAGGTCAGCCGGGTTCGTCGCTTTTAATGCCAGTTCAACCACCACCGGGTCATGGTCAGAACCGCGGAACGGTGTAGGCTGGTAGAAGTCCGCCTGCTGCTGCACAGTTTTATTTTCCAGGTTGTAGTCAAATACGGTGCTTTCGTCGGCATTGATATGCCATTCCATTGCATAACTGACTTGCGGCGACAATGCCGCGCTGGCTAAGGCGTGGTCGAGATAACCACTTTCGCCACCAAACAGGTACGAATAACCACGGTTACCCTGGAACTTCTCTACAAGATTGATAAAGCCTTTGTTGGTCAGCGTCACAATCGGGTCTTCTTTGGCGTAAGCGTTTAAATCACCCATGATCAGCACGTCTTTGTCGGCAGAACCAGTTGGGTTCGTCGCCAGCCATGCTGTCAGCTCAGTGGCGGCCTGCACGCGGGTTGCATTCCAGCAGCTCTGGCCGTCTTTGAAATCCCGATCAGGATTGGTGGAACCGCTTGGGCAGCTGCCTTTCGACTTGAAGTGGTTCACAGCAAAAGTGAACACTTCATTGTTGGAGTTTTGTTTAAAGCTTTGTACCAGCGGCTGGCGGTTGCCATAACCAAACACCCCGGCGCTGGTGGTGACGGCATTACCAACCGGCGTCACTTTGGCGGGTTTGTACAACATGCCCACACTGATCTCATCAGTGCCCAGTTGCGTGGTGCCTGGCACCTGCACAAACTGGTAAGTACCAGCACCCAGTTGCTGATTCAGCCGGCTGACTAAATCAGCGATAGCGCTTTGGCTGCCATAACCGTCGTTTTCAATTTCCATCAGACCAACCACATCGGCGTTGATGTTGCTTAACGCGGCGACTATTTTGCTGGCCTGACGTTCAGATTGCTGACTGGCAGTGTCACGCTGACTGGTTATGGCACTGTGGCCGTGCCGCATGCCAGCAGGCTGCTGCGGCGGATTTGGGTTTTGGTGAAGTATTCTTCCACTTTACCCAGTACCCGCACTTTGTCGCCGACGACCGGATAGTCAGTGGCTGTATCGTTATAGACAAAAATGCCTTCTGAAGTCGCCGGGTTATTATCCGAATCGTTGGCTTCTTCCTGAATATAAAAACCGCTGGCAAAGGCGGTAACGCGGCTGACCACGGCTTCAACGACCATTGTTTTGCCCGCTTCCGGCGACGCAGCGCCGCTGCCTTGCACGGCGCTGATCAGCGTCGCGCTGTCGCCACAGTTGCCGATGGCCGGCCCTTCTGGCGGAACGACAACGCCGCCACCACTTTCACCGCTACCGCTACCTGAACCGGTATGGGCGCCGAGATTAGAGAAATCGTCTTTGGCGTAAAAATCCCATTCCACACTCGGGTCAAAGGCGTCGCTGCCATTGGCGTCGCCCTGGGTCACACTGGCTTTGCGGACTAAAGTGTTGTCTTTGGTCCCTTTGTCTGTTGTTCCCCAGGATCAGTGCCAATCTGGCCGACTACATCGATGATTTCTGTGCCTTTGAATAAAGCGATGGCATCGTCACCGTTGAAGTTACTGGTGCCAAAAGTCATATTGCTTTTGGCGGCCAGCGTTGCGACTGAGCCAGTGTCTGTTAACACTAGGGTGCTTTTGGCGGCCAGCGTACCTTTCAGCGCAACTGTTTTTCCGGCAGTTGTGGCACCGTTGGAGAATACTTTGATTGAATAACCGCTCAGATCCAGCGCAACATCGGCCGGGTTGTAGATCTCCAGCGCTTTATTGCTCGATGAGCCTTCCACATATTCAGAGATAAAAGGTTCTGCATGCACTGCCGGGGCCAGCAGCATCGCCAGCAACAACATATTTAGTTTCATGGTGACGTCCGTTTGTAAGAGCTTAGATTTAATTGCCAGCTTCGCTGACACGGAAGCGAGCGCCCTGACCAGTTGTTATTTTGCCTCTGCTCCGACCAGGGGTTGGCACGTTAAATAACCTTTGTGACAATTTGAATAAACTCTTATTAAGGTTTTCAGAAAATATTGCAGTTACTGTAAAATAAGTTGACATATTTTTTACTAAGCTATTGATCTGAGAGCAGGAAAGGGCTGGCACTTTTATTTACACTAAAGCATTATTTTTAACCGGTGCAGTAACGGGCGAGGGAACATCATGCAGGTAAGACCAAGGGGCTGGCCTGGCCTGAGTTGTTGTGTCGCCGCTTTGCTGTGGACTGCACAGGCATGGGCTGAGCAGAACCCGGCAGACAGCGGCCCTTGCAGCCGTGTTCAGGGCCGGCCTTGTGTTGCATTGGTGCTGGGCGGTGGTGGTGCCCGCGGTGGCGCGCATGTGGCGGTGCTGCGGCAGTTAGAAGCGCAGCAAATCCCGGTGGATCTGATTGTCGGCACCAGCATCGGCGCTTTTGTCGGCGGGCTTTATGCACAGGGCAAAACGCCAGCCGAGATCGAGCGATTATTACTGCAGCTACCCTGGAATGAAGGTTTTCGCGACCGGGTTGATCGCGACGAAGTGCCGGTGCGGCGGAAAGAGCAACGCGACCAGTTTCCAATCAATCTGGATTTAGGCGTCGGTCCCGAGGGCTTGCGGGTGCCCAAAGGGATTTTGCACGGTCAGGCGATGGCCGCGCTGTTACAACAGGCTTATGGTCTGGTGCCTGAGCTTGGCAGTTTTGATCAACTGGCAGTGCCATTTCGCGCTGTGGCGACTGATTTGACTAACCGCGAAGCCGTGGTGTTAAGTCAGGGCAATTTATTACATGCAGTACAGGCGTCGATGTCTATTCCCGGCGTGGTGCGGCCGATGCAGCTGCAGAATCATCTGCTGGTCGATGGTGGCGTCGCGAATAATCTGCCGGTTAGTGTCGCTAAAGCACTTGGCGCAGAACGTATTATTGCTGTGTCTATTGATGCGCCGCTGTTATCCGGTAAAGAGCTGAACAGCGCAATGGCGATCACCGAGCAACTGACCAATTTTCTGGTGGCTGAAGTCGTCAGTTCGCAACTGGCGTTGCTGGGGCCGGACGATGTGTTAATCCGGCCTGAGCTGAGAAGCGTCGGCACGCTGGATTTTGACAAAATGCCGCAGGCGATTGCGGCGGGTCAAACTGCGGTCATCGCAGTGCGAAACCAGCTGGGGCGTTTGAGCCAGCCGGCCCGGCACGCGCAGTGGCAACAGCAGCGCCGGCAAGCGCCGGCAACCATCGAACTAGCTGCGGTCACTCTGGAAAACCGTACCGGTCTTGCCGATGCGTTGTTGCTGCAGCGCCTTGATGTACCGCTGGCACAGCCAGTTTCACTCCAGACTTTGCAACAAGGCGTGCGGCGCATTTATGGCCTCGACACGCTGGAGCGGGTCAGCAGCACTTTGCAGCTCGACGCCAGCGGTCAGCAGCGGCTGTTGCTGCGCGCCGAACCGAAAAGCTGGGGGCCGGCTTATCTGGATTTTCGCTTTCAGCTGGAAGACGATTTTGAAAATACCCACAACTATCAGCTGGCGGCGTCACATTTGTCGACCGGGCTGTCGCCTTATGGTGCGTCGTTACAAAATGTGCTGGCGCTTGGCACTGATAAGCAGCTGGCCAGCACTTTATATTGGCCGTTGGGCCTTTCTGGTTTTTTCACCGAATTGCATGCTGAGCAAAGCCGCACTGTGTTTGCGCTGGAAGATGAAGCGGGTCGCTCCGGTGGCGAGCTGAATCAGCGCGAACTGGCGCTCAGCGCTGCGCTGGGCTGGGAGCCAATAGATCCGCTACAGCTCTCAGTTGGGGTGCAACGCCGCGATGGCCGTTTCCGTTTACCGGCGGTGCTGGCTGGTGCGCTGCTGTTTGACAGCCTGCCTTACTTGCGTCGTGGCAGTCTTTGGCAGCTGAGTTATGACACGCTGGACAGCCGCAGTTTCCCCAGTCGTGGCATGCGCCTGGAAGCTAACTGGCAACATCTCAATGATGATTATCTGGATAACCGGAGTCAAAGTCAGACTTATGGCGTGCAGGCACAGGCTGCCCGGCAGTGGCAGTCGCATATCCTGCGTGGCCGGCTGCGGTTTGAGCGCGCCGACGGTGCCGATAATCTGGTCGAACTTGATCAGTTTTCGCTCGGCGGCTTGCTGAACTTATCCGGTTACCCGAAGAATTTCTTATTTGGCTCGGAAATTCAGTTCGCCAGTCTGGTTTATCAATATCAGTTGCCAGAATCACGGCTCAGTCTGTTTAAAGCACCGTTTTACCTGGGGACCTCGCTGGAACGCGGGCTGGTGCGCCAGTCGCGTTTCAGTGCCATGCGGGATGTGCAGGCTGATGACTGGATTTGGGCCGGCAGTATTTTTGCCGGCTGGGACAGCCCGCTTGGGCCATTGTATCTGGGGTATGGTCAGGCCGAGTCGGATGCTTCTGAGCAGCCGTACCGGTTTTATCTATCATTAGGTCAGACCTTCTGACTTCAGGAGTTTTTATGTCAGCACACCGGATATCAACAGAGCAAGCCACTGCGCCCGACAATCAGGTGATCCTGGCGATAGATCAGGGCACTTCTTCCAGCCGCGCCATGTTGTTTGACCGCAACGGTACGCTGCGGGCGCAGGCGCAGCAAGAGCTGGCCTGTGCATTTCCGCACAGCGGCTGGGTAGAACAGGACGCAGAGGCTTTATGGTTGTCAGTGCTGACGGTCTGTCGAGAAGTACTGGCAGAGGCTGACGCGCTGCAACTGCAAGTTTGTGGCATCGGCATCACCAATCAGCGCGAAACCACACTGCTGTGGCGACGCGATACGGGCGAAGTCGTGGCGCCGGCCATTGTCTGGCAGGACCGCCGCACACTGGATTATTGCCAGCAATTGCAGCAACGCGGCCATCAGGATTGGGTGAGTGCGCGCACCGGCCTTTGCCTGGACCCGTATTTCTCGGCGTCCAAATTACATTGGCTGTTACAGGACCCGGCGCTGCGCCAGGCTGCAGCGCAAGGTGAGCTGGCTTTTGGCACCGTCGACAGTTTTTTATTGTGGCGGCTGACCCGTGGCCGGGTTCATGCGACGGATACCACCAATGCCAGCCGGACTTTATTACTGGATATTCATCACCTGCAGTGGGACGCTGAATTACTGGAGCTATTTGAGATCCCTGCAGCCTTGCTGCCAGAAGTGCGCCAGAGCGCCGATGATTTTGGTACTACCGATACGCATTGGTTCGGCCGGTCCATTCCGATTGTGGCAGTCGCGGGTGACCAGCAGGCGGCGGCTATCGGTCAGGGTTGTGTGCGGTCCGGCGGCTTAAAAAGTACTTACGGCACCGGTTGTTTTGCCTTGCTTAATACCGGCGAACAGCTATTGCAATCGAAGCATCAGCTGCTCAGCACCGTCGCCTGCACGGTGCAGGGCCAGACGCAATATGCGCTGGAAGGCGCGATATTTGTTGCCGGTGCGGCGGTGAAATGGCTACGTGACCAGCTGGGTCTCATCAGGGATGCCAACGAAACCGAGACGCTGGCGGCCAGCTTACCGGACAATGGCGGCGTCTATTTAGTGCCGGCTTTTACCGGCCTCGGCGCGCCACATTGGCGGCCTGAACTCAAAGCACAATGGTCCGGTTTAACCCTGGGCACCGGCAAAGCGCATCTGGCGCGGGCGGTGCTGGAGGCGGTGGCTTATCAGACCGCTGACCTGTTGCAGGCTATGCGCTCAGACGGTGCCGCGCTGTTAAGCCTGCAGGTCGATGGTGGCATGGTCAATAACAGCTGGTTTTGTCAGTTCCTCGCCGATGTGCTGAATATCAATGTGATGCGGCCGCTGCAGACCGAAACCACCGCTTTTGGCGTGGCTTTATTGGCAGGCATTCAGCTGAACTGGTACGCCGATTTGGACGCCTTGCCTGCGCTGGTCCGGGCTGAATCCTGGTTTTATCCGGAGTGCAGCAGCGGTCAGCGCGCGGAATTACTGGCCGGCTGGCAGCGGGCTGTGACTGCGCTGCTGACGGCAGAGGTGCACTGATGCTGTTGAAATATCTGCAAAATGTGCAACAGGGTAAACCGGTCAATTATCAGAAAATGCTGTCGTTACTGCCGCCGGCTTTTTATCAGCGCCGCACTGAGTTGTTTAAGGTCAAAGCCAGTGGCGCCGGCAAGTGGCAGGTCAGTATTGCCGATCCGGTACTGTTTGACGCTTTGCTGCAAAGTGCCGCCGCGCCGGCAGACCGGGCCACCGCCAGTTTACAGGGCGATTCACACCGGGTGCAGACTTCACATTGTTACCTGCTGGTCTATCATGCCGCTTGCTCCGGGCCGCGGCCAGATCTGGTGCTGGCCTCCGGTACTACCGAGGGCACAGGTCAGGCACAGCTCAGTCTGGGGTTCGGGCCAAAACCGACCTTGTTATTGATTGAAAACGAAGAAAATTTTTTCTGTTACCCACAGGTGTTGACGCTGTGTCAGCAGATGCTTGCTGACTCCTTTGCGCTGGAAAATTGTGATGTGGCGCTGGCGGCCGGGTCGCGGATTAGTTCGGCGCTGTTAAGTCCGCTGCTGGCTGGCTATCAGCAGATTTATTGTGCTTTTGATTTTGACAGCGCCGGGCTTGAAGTATTTGATCATCTGACGAAACGTTACGGCGACAAGGTGCGTTTTGTTGTACCGCCGGATTTAACGCCCTGGCTCAGTGGTTTTCGCGCTGAACCTAAATCCGCGGTGCAGCTGCAGCGGGCGGTGGAGCTGGCGGACCAGCACCAGCTGTATGGGCTGGCGCAGGCCTTGTTAAATACCAGGCGGTTTTTGGAGCAGGAAGTGCTGCTGACGGAGTGCGCCGGGATTTAGCCGTGGGGTCAGGTCTTGAATCGTGCGCGTCAGTGCACGATTCAAGACCTGACCCCAAAGCACTTGACCCCAAAGCTCTCCACAGGCTAACCGCCTGAAACCGGTTCAGGCATCGCGCCGAAAACGCAGCACCAGCTCGTGTAATGCTTCAGCCGTGTTATTGAGCTCTTCGCTGCTGTGACAAACTTCGCTGCCACTTTGCATACTCTCATTGGCCAGCGTCGAAATCGACACCACCTGCTGATTGATGTCTTCGGCCACATGCGACTGCTGTTCTACCGCTGCCGCCATTTGCGTCGCCATGCTGGCAATGCCAATCACCACATCGCTGATGCCACTGAGCATCTGCTCCGCTTCCTGCACTTTTGACACGCCGTTGGCAGCGTCCTGCACACCATTTTCTGCCACAGTGACTGAGCTTTTTGCCTGCTCAGATAACTGGCGGATGATCTGGTAAATCTGCCGGGTCGATTCAGTCGTGCGGGAGGCTAAATGCCGCACTTCATCGGCGACGACGGCAAAACCACGGCCCTGTTCACCGGCTCGGGCAGCTTCAATGGCGGCATTCAGTGCCAGTAAATTGGTCTGATCGGCAATTTGTTCAATAATTTGTGCTGCCTGATTGATCATGCTGGTCTGGTCGGCCAGCGTCGTCACCGCCTGACTGACACCATTGACGGTTTGCTGCAGCTGTAAAATCGCTTCGCGGGTCTGGCGGGCAATCGCAGAGCCCTGACGGGCCAGGCCATCAGCATCATTGGCCTTGTTGGCGGTTTCCTGCACATGACTGGCGACTTCGGCGATAGTGGTGGACATCTGGTGCATCGCAGTTGCGACCAGCTCAGTTTGCTGCTGTTGCTGCTGTAACTGTTGCACGGCCTGGCTCGACAGCTCATAAGCGGATACGGACCGCTGCGCCACTGTCGTTGCGGTGTCTTCAATCCGCGTCAGCATGGTATCCAAATGGGAATTGTTGGCGCGCAAAGCCACTTCCAGCGAGCCTAAGGCACCGCTGTGTCTGGCGTAGGTCAGTACGGCCAGCGGATCGGTAAAAGGATGTTGCATTTGGGCTTTTAATACGGCCATTTCACTGTTGCTGCGCAGTTGCGTCGCCGCCATGGCGGCAATGGCAGAGACTGCTGCCAGGCCGGCCGCCCAGCCCGTGGCTCCTGCGGTCGCGGCGATACCAGCCCCCAGCAGGCTTGCCAGCGGCACAGCAAACCACTGGCTGAAGTAGGCAAACGCTGAGCTGCGGCCTTGCGGTGTTTTGCCGGCGTTAATCTGCGCATATAAAGTGCTGGCATGTTGCACCAGCTGGCGGTCAGGTGAGACCCGCACCGATTCATAGCCGACCACTTTGCCCAGTTCGCTGATCGGCGTGACATAGGCATGCACCCAATAAAAGTCGCCGTTTTTGCAGCGGTTTTTCACCAGTCCCATCCAGGGTTTGCCTTGTTGCAAGTACTGCCACATGGTTTTAAAAGCGGCCGGCGGCATGTCCGGATGCCGGACAATATTATGATGCGCACCGATCAGTTCCTCGCGCGAAAAACCGCTGATGGCAACAAAAGCATCATTGGCGTAAGTGATAGTGCCTTTTAAATCTGTGGTTGAAATCAGTTTCTGGCCGGGCGGAAACGTTCGTTCATGGTTGGTAACAGGTAAATTCTGACGCATGTGGCAAAGTCCTTCAGGCAAAAAGGGGGGTAAATGATAAAGGGCTGAGCTGAGCATAGCCCAGGCTGCTGAAAATTCCGCTGAATTTCAGCAAGTTCGAGAGCACCATATAGTTTAAAAAAGCGGCAGCAGCGATAAGCAGAATGGCCGCAGGCAAGGCAGATTTTTGAAGCTTTAGTGGTTCTAAAGCGAGAAAATTTAACGCCGCATGCGGCCATTCTGGTATCGCCCGTCCGGGAG
>SSFI01000048.1 GCA_008015325.1 Rheinheimera sp. | reverse complement strand
TTCTCCGAAGTCACAGTGGAGCAGGGCCTGAGCTTGGTTGCCGTCATCGGCAATCACCTGCACAGTACCCGCGGCATCACCGGTTCTTTGTTTCAGGCGCTGGAGCAAATCAATATGCGCTTGATTTGCCACGGAGCCAGCCGGCATAACTTGTGTTTCCTGGTGCAGGATGGCGAAGCGCCGGGTGTGGTAAAAGAACTGCATCAGGCGTTGTTTCAGGCGGCTTAAAGGGCCGGTTAAGCAAAAAGCCAGCATTGATGCTGGCTTTTTGCTGGTTCACGCAGGTGCTGCCGGCAACGCGTCGGCGCCTTACAGAGCCAGATGTTGGCGCAGGAATTTCTCCATCGCGCTAAAAGCTTCAACCCGTTCATGTTCAGTATCAAAAAAGTGAGTGCCGTCTGCTTGTTCCAGATAGGTCACGTTCACACCACGACGTTTTAACGCTGCATAAAAATTAGCCGATTGTTTGTAAGACACCCTGGTGTCTTTAACGCCATGGATCAACAACATTGGCTTTTTGATTACGCCTAGATTAGACATCGCGGAGAAGGCATCAAGCGCTTGCTTGTTATTTTCATAATCCCCGATCAAGGTGCGTTGCACGGCTTTTCTCGCTTCACTGTTCGACCCATCCGTGCGTAGCATCGCCGCGAGGTCTGAAATACCAGAGATCGCGATAAAACAGTTAAATTTAGCGCTGTCGCGGTAACTGCCGACCATCGCGGCATAGCCACCATAACTGGCTCCCACCAGACAGCTGCGACTGCTGTCAACATCAGGGTTGGCCGACACGGCCTGCAGTGCGTCCATCAGGTCATCCTGCATTTTTTTACCCCACTGCTGATAACCCGCGGCCTCAAATTTATTACCAAAACCAGACGAACCACGGAAGTTTACCTGCAGCACCGCATAACCCATGGCTGTGAAAAACTGCACGAATGGATCGAAGTCTTTATGATCCCTGGCATATGGCCCGCCGTGTGGGAACAGAATAACAGGCGCTGCGTTGGTTTTATCCAATGGCGTGGTCAGATATCCGCTCAAGGCTAAGCCATCGCGGCTTTTAAAGTTGATATTATTGACTGGCGGTAATGCTGTCTTTTCAAGATGCGGGAACTGACTGAACCAGAATGCGGCCTTTTTGGTGTTGAAATCGAGAGTGAAATATCGTCCGGGCTGATTGTCTTTTACTGTGTAAATAATCACGCGCTGCCCATCGTCACTGTAGCTGGTGATATAGTTGTGGCGATCAGGGAACAGCTGCTTCACCTGCTGATTGTAAAGCTGTTGTTTGCTATCAATAAAATGTTGTTCAAAAAAATCTTTGGTATAGCCGTAACCAATCAACTTGCCAGCTTTGCTGTAGGTCGCATCAATGTCATGGTTCGGGACCTGATACAAGGCTTTGCCTATCTGTGCAGTTTTTAAATCAACTTCGGCGAGATAATTAAAGTCGCTTTGGTAGTCCGTGTTGACCAACACTGATTTGCCATCCGCAGATAAACCAACGGGGGCGAAATCAATGTCACCGGAGATGTCGATTGTTCTCAGTGATTGCCATTTGCCGTCCGGTGCACTTTTATATTCCACACTCAGTGTCTGCTGTTTCAACACGGTGGAAAAAAGCACGTTGCCGGCTCGGTCCGTGGCGAAATCTGCACGGTCACCAGCGCCGCTTTCGACTTTAGTGAATTTACTGTCATAGACATTCACTTTAAAGACGCCGTAACCCTCGTCACGTTCATCATAAGCAGTGACCAGCACATGCGCATCGTCATCGATAAGGTCATTCAGCAAATGTGTACTTTGTAGCCCTGCCACAGCGCTGTGTTCTGCTTTTTTGTATGCAGCTTTGTTTTTAATTTCCAGGAGTTCAGAGCCATCAGCATTGACAGCATACATGGTATGGAAACGATAATAGCGGCCGTACAGGGATTCAGCGCGACTCGCGTTGACCAGCAGACGTTTTGGATTCACCCAGTCGACGGCTTCAATCCGGTCCGAAGCTAATTTCAAACTTACCACCGCAGTGGTTTCTTGCTGGCCGAAAGGCGATGTCATGACAACCTGTTTTCCATCGACTTGAAAAATACCAACAACAAACTGGCCATCTGGCGAAATCGAAACCTGATTTACCAGAGGCATTTTGCCGAATAGTTTTGCTGTTTCTGAATTAGTGGCGAGAGCGCTGCCACTGACGCAGATAAGGAATAGGAATAACAGAGCAGTTTTCATTGATTTTATCCTGTAGCAAGGGGATGGTGGACAGTAACACGCGTTAAACTGCTACAGAAAAGTAAATAATGAAAATTGAATGATAAATATTTGATATTTTAATGGCAGCCTGACGAGGTCAGGCTGCCCGTAACAGGCTTAAATAAATAACTGTTTAATTTCGTTAAAAGACGCAACAAATTCCGGGGCCCGGTAGAATTCGTTTGACGGGATTAAACCAAGTTCGACATAAGGCGTCAGCAATTCAGCAATGTCGCCTGCCGCATGATAACGGCTTTGTTTGATGGCGGCGATACGGATGAAATCAACATAAGACGGGTGCTTTGGCTGATATTCAGCATGGTCCCAATGTTCAGCGACTTCAATCAGCTCGTCCGGGAAACCCCAGGAACGCAGAATTGTTGAGCCAATGGGGCCGGCAATAGATGCTGTAGCCTGTTTGACAAAATCTTCGTTGCCAAAAACATCCAGCTGCTTCTCTGCTTCGGTTAAAACCGGTAAAGCGCCGATATTGTGTACCAGGCCAGCCAACGTCATAGTGTCAAAATTGACTGCCGTGTATTTATAGTTGGCGTTGTACTGCTGCATTGTTGCTAATGCAAAAGCCGTCAGCTCAAGGGTCTCAGCCCAGACTTGATCCATGAACTTCTTGATCATCGGACTTTTCGACACAAACAACTGTTCCATCGCCATCGCAGTCACAACGTTTTTAATGTAGCGCAGGCCGATCCGGGTGGTTGCCTGTTGCAGGGTATTGACGTGGACGCCACGGCCAATAAAAGCGCTGTTGGCAATTTTCATGATGCGGGCAGAAAGAGCCGGATCATGGGAAATCATCTCGGCCATTTTGCTTAAATTGACGTCGGGGTCTTCCGCCAGTTTACGGATTTTCAACGCAATTTCGGGCAAACTTGGCAAAACCAGTGTATCAGTGCGGACTTTTTCGATCAGAATAGTTAATAAGGCATTTTGAACTGTCATAAATAAGAACCTTGTAACGAATGTACAGAGAAGGTGTGGGATGCAATTCAGTTGATTATTGTCTAACTCAACGCGCTTTCACAGCCGGAAAACGAAAAAATAAAAAATAACTATGCTTTTCTAAATTAAAAACAACTGCCATATCATCTGCTTAGTCAGCGTTTTACAACCGAACCTGTATGGGAACGTTTAAAACTTATCGAGTAACCGGCGATGATACTGGCTAGCGTCCAGCATCAGGCCACAAGCGCGGATTTTATGCTCCAGCTGAATCAGTTCAAGTTCCAGCTCTTGTAAATTCAGCAGGTTATCATCAAGTTGCCACAGTTGTTTAGAGCCTTGCAGGTTATACAGCATCACCAGCATCGCATCCGGGTCCTGTGCTGCTACTGCTTTTTTTAAACTCGCCAGTTTGCGGTTTATCAGATTGAGTTCCTGCTTTAAATCCCAGACATAAGCGACTTCATAAAAATAGCGGGTACTCTTAAGCCTGTTCAGACACCAGGCGGAGATAGCACCGCCGGTGCACACACCGAGTAAATTCAGATAAAAGTTCTGGCCTTGTTCAGCACCAAACCAGTAAACCAACGCTGCGGAGATACCGACACCTAGAGCTGAGAACACGGCAACGGCACAAACAATGACCACGTTAAGGTGGCTTCTGTAAGTGTTTTTATCGATATCAGTCAGTTGCATATTGCTTATGAATTCCTGTTCATGACAAGCCTGCCCATTCGGTCAGTTGGGCCTGCTGATATAACTGCCGCCGGCTGAGGTCGGTCTGGGTCAATGCCACCACCCGGCCTTGTTCGGTTAAACAAGGAGTTTCAGCGTATTTTTGCTGATTTGCGGCGAAAGCGGGCAAGATCAGTTCAACAGGCTGATTAGGCGAAATGAATAACCGATGTATGACCATACTGGCACTGTGAGGCGAATACAACAGTTTATACATGGTCATGGCTTCCAGTTCGGTCGATGATTCTATTCTTGCTGAACGCAATCTTAATGTAAAGCGGCTGATAAGATTTTAAATCAGAAATAATAAGTGTTTGAATTTAAATAATTATAAGACGAAATTATTCCAATTTATTAATTTCGAATAATTTGTCACGAATTTTCCAGAATCGGCCATCTTTTTGTGCGATCACCACCGCTGGCGGCTGCAAGCGGTGTAACAAGGCGTCGAGTTGCAATACTGTGTTCGCCATAAAAGGCCTGTGGCGGTCTGCAATAAAAGGTGGCAATACTTGCCGGCATAGCCGTTGAATTTGACTGCGGCTGTTGATGCGAAAAAACTCCTGTAATTGCTGACCTTCCGCATCCAGATAGCACAGTCGCAGCCTTGGCTGGCCTTGCGCATCGGTTTCGGTTTCTGCTTCAAGCCGGTTTGGATATAAAATCAGTGCATCTTTAAGTTTTAACGCATCCTGCAGTTTTTTATCCGGGTCAACCAGTACCAGGCCACAGGCGCTGCAGTTGCGGGCAGCGATATCATGTTCGGTTCCGCATTCCGGGCAGAAACGGGCCTTAAAACGAAACCCACAAGGCACTGGCTGTTGCTGCGCGTCCAGCCGCATGCCCTGGCATTGCCGGCCGTAATGTTCCAGCACCAGCCCATCCGGGTTTTGTTTGCCCCAGAACTGGTTCGGATAAAGGCACAGCGGACAAGGCACAGTGACTTGCACCGATTGGCTGTCCGGCGGCGGTGGCCCCGGGTCGTTACTATACAAATCGTATAAATTGCCGGCGTAATCCAGCACCAGACAATCGGTTTTGCCCGGCGACAGACGTAAGCCACGACCAACAATTTGCTGGTACAGGCTTAAGGATTCGGTCGGGCGTAAAATCGCAATCAGGTCAACATGGGGCGCATCAAAGCCCGTGGTCAGTACTGCGACGTTGACCAGATACTTCAGCTGTTGCTGTTTAAATTGCTCCAGCAATGCGGCGCGTTCTGACGAGGGGGTGGCAGACAATATCAGTGTACTTTCCGCTGGCGGCAACAGCGCCAGGATCTCCCTGGCATGGGCGCTGGTCGCGGCAAATATCATCACGCCCCGGCGGCTTTTTGCGTATTGCTGTACTTGCGCGATGATTTGCGGTGTGACTCTTTTGTAGTGATTAATCACCTGATTGAGCTCAGCTTCGCGAAAATGGCCGTTATTGGCCGGTTTCAGTCCGGAGAAATCGTAACTGAGCACGGCGCAGTCAAGACGGTTTGGCGTCGTCAGATACTGGCGTTGCAACAGCACCCGGATGGACAATTCAAAAATACACCAGCGGAAAAAACAGTCTGCATCACCGCGCACAGCGCCCTGATAATGAAACTGATAGATAAATCCCTGACCGAGCCGGTAAGGGGTGGCGGTCAGTCCCAGCACTTTTAAACCGGCATTTTGTTGTTGCAGGTGGCTGATCACAATGCGGTAACTGCTGTCGGCGGCCAGCGGTACCCGATGGCATTCGTCGATAATCAGCAAACTAAACTCATCGCAAAAATCAGCGAGATTACGACTGACCGACTGCACTGAGGCAAAGATCACCTGCTGGCTGGTTTGTTTCAGACCCAGGCCAGCGGCATAAATGCCACCTTCAAGGCCATAACTTTGGTATTTCTGCTGATTTTGACTGACCAGTTCTTTGACATGCGTCAACACCAGCACCCGGCCGCGGGCAAGCCGTGCCAGCTCTGCAATCACCAGACTTTTGCCGGCGCCAGTCGGCAGCACCAACACGGCCGGATCGGACAAACGGCGGAAGTACTGCAGCACGGCCATTACGGCCTGCTGCTGATAGTCACGCAGCTGAAAGGGCAACGCCGGACGCGGATTATCCACAGCTGAAACCGCAGGCACTGAGCTTGCTTCTGAAGGCGCAGCCGTTGTAACGACAGCGCTGCTGCGCCTTGCTGTCACCGCTTAATTCAGACCTTTATGGCTGAAGGCGATGGCTTTGTCGGCAACAAAACCGGCTTTGATACCTTTTTGCTCGTCGCCCCAGACACAACTGCGGGTACCAATCACTTCTTCACAGCTGTTGGCGTCACCGATGATGGCGGTCACTTCCTGATAACTCATGCCGACTTTAAGCTGATTGTAATTTTCCATCGATAATTTGCCGCAGGCGGCTAATAACAACAGAGCGGCTAACGGAACTAATTTTTTCACGGGCTGACTCCTTCGCCTGCAGCAGGCGTAGCGGGTGGGGTAAAACGGCGGATTTGCAAAATCAGGCCAAAACGTGGATGGTCCAGATAATGAATTTCGCCAAGTAATAAACGCACACTATCTTTGACATAAAAAGTGTTCAGACGCTCGTTATTATTGGCATCCGTGACCAGCTGACGCAGATTAAATTCAGTATCTGCAAACAACATGCGCTCATTGTATGGCTGGATAATGCCGTCTAATTGCCAGACCTGCTGCGGCAAACCGTGCACGGCCTGTGCCTGCTCGTCACGGCCGAGTTGCTGCGACTGCTGCAATTGCTGATAGGTTTGCTCAATGGCGGCTTGCAGATCCGGCGTCGCCGCAAGCATATCGCTTTGTTCTGTCTTCAACAGGCCCTGATAATCAAATTTCGGGCTAAAACGCTGACCGGCAAAAAAACGCAGGCTGGTGCTGCGGCGTTTCACGCCCAGCGACTGACGCCACGCCGTGTGCAATAGCAGTTTGTGGCCAGCTCTGTGGCCGAGCTGCCAGGCTAAGTCTTTTAACTGAAATGTGGTTTCGTCGAGCAGATAAGGCGTTATCTGGTGCTGCTGCGGAACATTTGGTTGCGGTACAGTCGGCTGCGGGATCACCGGGAGCAGACTTGGACCGTCCACTTGATTGTCTTCATCTGCGGCTAAAAGCTGTGGGCCTTGAACTATGGGCTGTTGTGGCTTGTTGCGGCGGCAGCTGAGCGGCCATTGCAGCAAGGGGGCGGCCGGGAAAACGCCGGTGTATCGTTGCAGTTGCTGTTCAGCCTGCTGAATTTCATCAAACCAAGGCTGCGGCTCTAAACCGGCCAAACGGTCTTCTGCCGCCAGCAAGCTTTCGCTTTTTTCCTGACAGTCAGGCAATGCGCTTTGCAGCGCGCGGATATCGGGTTGGTACAACGGCTTCAGCAAATCCAGGCTGCGATGCACCGGGATGGCGGTGACACGCTGCTCAAATTTTTCCAGGGTGCTGCTTAAAGTACCGCGTTCAAAAGCGATCAGTTCAATCTCAAACCAGGGATCGTTGTTAGCCTGGCTGAGACTGGTTTGCGCCTGTGCGGACATGGCCGCACAAAAACCGAGGCCAGCCACACTAAAGCTTACAATAAGGCGACTTAACAAAGTTCTGTTCATGGTCCACTTCACTGACTGTTGGCCTGAAAATCGGCCAGCATCGTTTTTAATAAGGCCAGCCGTTCGCTGCTGCCCGGAGTTTCAATATTAAAGCGCAGCTTCTGACCGCCTTCGAGTTTATAAATGCGCGACTGTGTCTGAATGAGCCGGATAATATAAGCCGGTGCCACTTTGGTGCGCTCGGCAAATTCAACCAAGCCGCCTTTGGCATTCATCTCAATGCGCCGGATGCCGAGGTGCTGCGCAACCTGCCGCGCCTGTGTCAGGGCGACCAGATGTTTGGCGGCATCCGGTAACAGGCCAAAGCGGTCAATCAGTTCGACCTGAATTTCATCCAGTTCCTGCGCATCTTTGCAACTGGCGAGGCGTTTGTAAAAGGATAAGCGCAGACTGACGTCTGGAATAAACTTATCTGGCAGCAGCGCCGGAATTTTTAAATCCAGTTCGGTTTGCTGGCTCAGCATCATGTCGAGGCTCGGCTCACGGCCTTCTTTGAGTGCCTGTACGGCTTCTTCCAGCATTTCCATGTACAGCGTAAAACCGACTGATTCAATCTGGCCGCTTTGGTCATCGCCGAGCAATTCACCGGCCCCGCGGATCTCTAAGTCGTGGCTGGCAAGGGCAAAACCTGCGCCTAAGTCTTCCAGGCTGGAGATGGCTTCAAGGCGTTTTTGCGCATCCACCGTTAAACGTTTCGGCGGCGGTGTCAGTAAATAAGCATAGGCCTGATGGTGCGAACGGCCAACGCGGCCCCGCAGCTGGTGCAGCTGGGCCAGGCCAAAATTATCAGCACGATTGATAATGATGGTGTTAGCGGTCGGCACGTCAATTCCGGTTTCAATGATGGTGGAGCACAGTAGCAGGTTAAAGCGCTGATGGTAAAAATCGGCCATCACCCGTTCCAGTTCGCGCTCCGGCATCTGGCCGTGGGCGATACCGATGATGGCTTCCGGCACCAGGGTTTGTAAGTCCGTGGCGGTTTTTTCGATACTGGCGACATCATTATGCAGAAAATACACCTGACCGCCGCGCAGAATTTCGCGTAGCACCGCTTCACGTACCAGGCCGTTTTCATATTCCCGCACAAAGGTTTTGACCGCGAGCCGGCGCGCCGGTGGTGTCGCGATAATGGATAAATCCCGCATACCGGATAACGACATATTCAGCGTGCGCGGAATAGGCGTCGCGGTTAAGGTCAGAATGTCGATATTGGCACGTAACGCTTTGATTTTCTCTTTTTGCCGCACACCAAAACGATGTTCTTCGTCGACAATCAACAGCCCGAGTTCACGGAATTTAATATCATCCTGCAGCAACTTATGCGTGCCAATCAGGATATCGACTTTGCCAGCTTCGGCGTCGGCCAAAATGGCTTTTTGCTCTTTGGCGCTGATAAAACGCGATAACACTTCCACCCGCACCGGCCAGTTGGCAAAGCGGTCGCGGAAATTTTCAAAGTGTTGCTGTGCCAGCAAGGTTGTCGGTACCAGAATGGCCACCTGGTGGCCATCATCAACTGCCACAAAAGCAGCGCGCATCGCGACTTCGGTTTTACCAAAACCGACATCGCCGCAGACCAGCCGGTCCATCGCACGCGGGGCCTGCATGTCGCTGAGAACTGCATTAATCGCATCGAGCTGGTCGGCGGTTTCCTCAAACGGGAACCCATCGGCAAAACGCGAATAAGACTCGGCGTTAATCTTAAAGCCATAGCCTTTTTGACTGGCGCGCAGCGCATAAACATCGAGTAATTCGGCCGCAACATCGCGGACTTTTTCTGCGGCTTTGCGCCGTGCTTTGTCCCAGGCGTCGTGACCGAGTTTATGCAGCGGTGCATGCTCGGGTTCAGTGCCGGAATAACGGCTTAACAGATGCAGCGCCGACACCGGGACATAAAGTTTGCTGCCGCCGGCATATTCGATAGTGACGAATTCAGCGACGATACCGGCTGCTTCCAGCACTTGCAGGCCCAGATAACGGCCGACGCCATGCTGTAAATGTACAATCGGCTGGCCAATCGATAATTCGGCCAGGCTACGGATAATGGTTTCGCTGGAAATTTGCTGGCTGTGTTTACGCCGGCGGCGTTGACTGACTTTCTGGCCAAACAGTTCGTTTTCGCTGATCAGCGCCAGTGGCGCCGGTAAACGCAGCTCGACGCCTTGTTCCAATGCACCGACTGTGATGGCAACATCGGCGTCGCTGTGAAGCACTGCTTGCAGGTCTGGCAGTTGCGTCAGGCGGATGCTGCTTTTATGCAGTAATTGCAACAGGCTTTCGCGCCGGCCTTCGGATTCCACCAGAAATACTGCGCGGCCTTGTTGTTGCTTAATAGTGGCGAGATATTGCCGCAGCGCACCCAACGGCTCGGCCAGCTGATGATTCACCGTTAAATCCGGTAATACAGTCGCTGGCGCATTGATGCTGCCGGCTTTTTGCGGCAACTCAGCGCGTGATAGCCGGATACGGCTGTAGGCTTTTTGCAGGCCGAATAGCTCATCAACACTGAAATACAGCTCTTTGGGCGGCAAAATCGGCCGCAGCAGGTCA
Source organism: Rheinheimera sp. (assembly GCA_008015325.1). Taxonomy (GTDB): domain Bacteria; phylum Pseudomonadota; class Gammaproteobacteria; order Enterobacterales; family Alteromonadaceae; genus Pararheinheimera. Next base: position 17,960 of record SSFI01000048.1, on the reverse strand, counting down.
ATCGACCTGTCCTGATAGCGGTTTTGCACGTCCTGCCAGAAGCGCTGGGCACTGGCTTCTAAATCACCAAAAGCCAGAATGCGCGTGGCTGGGGGCAAATATGAAAACAAAGAGCCGGTACTTTCGGCAAACAGCGGCAAATAATATTCGATACCGGCCGGCAGCGCGCCACTGCTGACTTGCTGATACAGCGATTCTTTTTCATTACGCTGCTGAAAACGTTCGCGATAGCGGCTGCGAAAACGTTCGATGGCGGTTTTATCCAGCGGAAACTCATGCGCCGGTAACAGCTCGATGTGTTCCACCTGAGCCACAGTACGTTGATTGTCCGGGTCAAAAGTGCGCAGACCGTCAATTTCATCATCAAAGAAATCAATGCGATAAGGCAGGGCGCTGCCCATCGGGTATAAGTCAAGCAAAGAGCCGCGCACTGAAAACTCACCGTGTTGCATCACTTGCTCGACGGCGCGGTACCCGGCTTGCACCAGTTGCGTGCGCAGGCTGCTTAAGTCCAGCCGCTGGCCTTTTTTCAGCAATAAACTTTGTTGCTGCAAATGTTCCGGCGCTGTTAAACGCAGCATCAGCGTACTGACGGGCACCAGCACCAGGCCATGACTGACGGTTGGCAATTGATACAAAGTGCGCAGACGCTGCGAAATAATATCCTGATGTGGCGAAAACTGGTCGTAGGGCAGCGTTTCCCAGTCGGGGAAGCTATGGACCGGAACCGACTGGCCTGATTTAGAGGCGGTAAAAAACACCGTTAGTTCCTGTTCCAGCCGCAGTGCCGTTGGTGTGTCCGGCACAATCAGCAGGTACAAAGCCGGTTGCTGTTGCACCAGTTCGCTGATCGCCAGCGGCAAGGCGGCACCGGTCAAATTGCCCCAGTGTAATAAATCGGTCGGTTGTTTAATTTGTGGCAGCGTTAACAAAGCCATCGGTGCAGGTTTCCGTGTCAAACATCTAAACTAGCGCCAGCGGTTGGGCTGGCAAATCACAAGTGCCGGCATGGGCCGGTACGCTTCTGCTCAGGCCTGGCCTTGCTGCTGGCGCAATTCCGCTTTGCGTTTGAGCTGACGGGACTGCTGATGCAGACTGGCGCGCACGATCAGCTCACGGTCTTGTTCGCGGATGCGGGTGTAAGTGGTGCGGATACGGAATTTTTCGCCGACAGGTTCAACCCCAATCACCCGCACCAGCGCAAAGACAGCGCCGTCGTTATGTTCGAGAAACATTTTCACTTCAAGCAGCTCGCCTTCAGCAAAAGCGGTGTCGTGATCAAAACACAGCGCAGAACCGCCATAACTGTGACTAAAATGGCGGCATTGCGGGTCATCCTGCTGCATCAAAATATACCGCATCATGCTGTCGATTTTGCGCGCCTGAATGCGCAGGTAATGGGCCAACTCTTCTGCCAGCTCACCGAGCCGGTTTAATGATTTCAGCGCAGATTGTTCCAGTAAGACTTGTTCGCCAGCCATCAGAAAGGGTTCCGGGATCAGTCGTTCAAACTGCTGTTCATCCGGCTCTTCGCCAGCGAAAGGTTTTACGTTGATGCGGATGTCGTGTTCAATAATGAAATAATCGTTGTACTGGTCTTTCAACAGGTTCAGTTGTGTGGAGTCCATGCTGCACCGCGCTTGTAAGCGCCCCCGTTTATCTCTATGATTCCGCTACTTTATCACTTTGTATGGCTGAAGTCCTGAGAAAAGGATGCAAGTTCCTGTTTCATTATTCATAGGGTTACGTTACAGCCAGAGCCGTAAAGGTAATGCCTTCCTGTCGTTTATCACCTTGTTTTCAGTGGCCGGGATTTTTCTCGGTGTGCTGGCATTGACCGTGGTCAGTTCGGTGATGAATGGCTTTGAGGGCGAGCTGAAAAAACGTATTTTAGGTGTGATCCCGCATCTCATCGTGCAAAGCGCCGACACCACAATGCCGCAGCGTTTGTCACAGCAATTTCCGGCTATTGCCCAGGTCAGCCCGTTTTTACAAAGCGAAGCGCTGATCCAATCCAGTAAAGACTTAACCGGCGCCATGTTGCAGGGCGTTGACGTTAACGCCTTGCCGACGTTTTTGCAGCAGTCATTGCAGCAGGGCGACTGGCAGGAGTTTGCCGCGAGCCGCTATCAGGTGGTGCTGGGCAGTGCACTTGCTGACAAACTTCGGGTGCGGCTCGGCCAGCAAATTCGTTTAATTTTGCCAAACGGCGGCAGCTATACGCCGCTTGGCTGGATGCCGCGCCAGCGTAACTTTACCGTTGCCGGCATTTTTGATACCGGATCAGAAGTGGACAAAGTGGTGGTGCTGCTGCGTTTGCAGGACCTGCAGAAACTGACCGGCAACAAAGAAACCGCCTGGCGTATCAGCCTCAACGACGCGTTTTTAGCACCAGAGTTACAACCAGAGCTGAGCAAGCTGGATGGCATAACGGCCGTCACCGACTGGCGACAAAGCCATGGCAAACTGTTTTCTGCCGTGGCGATGGAAAAAGCCATGATGTGGCTGATGTTGTTGCTGATTGTCGCGGTCGCCGCTTTTAACATCGTCTCAGCGCTGGTGATGATGGTGACGGAAAAACAACGCGAAGTGGCTATTTTAAAAACCCAGGGCATGACCAATCAGCAACTGTTTTATGTGTTTGCTGCGCAGGGCATGAGTCATGGCGTGACCGGGGCACTGACTGGCGCTGTTGCCGGTGTGTTGCTGACCTTAACTTTAAACGACTTATTGGCGCTTTTGGGTTTGCAACTGGTGCAGGGCATGGCATTACCGGTCATTTTGCAGTGGACCGACGTGCTGCTGATTATGTTGTCGGCGGTGCTGTTGACTGCTCTGGCAGTGATATACCCGGCCTGGCGTGCAGTTCAGGTAGAACCTGCCACAGTGCTGCGTGATGAATAAGCGCTACACGATGATTAACAGACAGGCAAAAAAATCATGATGTTACGCTGTGAAAATCTCTGTAAAAGTTACCGCGATGGCGCTCATGTCACGCCGGTACTGCATCAGATCAATTTGCAGGTGCCGGCTGGCCAGATGGTGGCGATTGTCGGCAGCTCAGGGTCCGGCAAAAGTACCTTATTGCATATTCTCGGGACTTTAGACCAGGCTGACAGCGGCGAGCTGATGCTCGCCGGTCAGAAAATTTCAGCATTAAACCCGACGCAAAAAGCCCAGCTGCGTAATCAGCAGCTGGGGTTTATCTACCAGTTCCATCATTTGCTGATGGATTTTACCGCCGAAGAAAACGTCGCGATGCCGCTGCTCATTCGTGGTGTGGCGCAAAGCGAGGCGCTGCACAAAGCCCGGCAGATGTTAGAGCGGGTGGGCTTGGGCCATCGGCTGACGCACCGGCCGTCAGAACTCAGCGGTGGTGAGCGTCAGCGCGTCGCTATCGCCCGTGCAGTGGTCGGTGAACCCTCGCTGATCCTGGCTGATGAACCGACTGGCAATCTCGACCACCAAACCGCTGAGAGCATTTATCAGCTGATGCGTGAACTGAACCGTGATTTGGGCACCAGCTTTATTGTGGTGACGCATGACCCGGACCTGGCGGCCAAGCTGGACCGCCAGTTGTACATGCGTGACGGCAAATTAGGAGAGCTGCATGGCTAGCCTGTCCTGGCAGCTGGCGCAGCGCTATCGCCATACCCGTTCCAGCAGCGCTTTTATCCGTTTTATTGCCGCATCCTCCACCTGGGGAATTGGCCTTGGTGTGGCTATCTTAATCCTCGCTTTGTCGGTGATGAACGGCTTTGAACAAGCGTTGGAGCAAAAGCTGCTGAATGTGATTCCGCATGTTGAACTGCAAGCGGTGGATAAACCCATCGCCAACTGGCCAGCGAAATTAAAGCATTTGAGTAATCAGCCTGGCGTCGTCGCTGGCGCACCTTATATCCGCACGGACGGCTTACTGCGCGCTCAGGGGAAAGTCAAAGCCATTGCGGTGCGCGGCATCGATTTAGCTTATGAAAGTGGTATCAGTCAGCTCGACCAGTTTGTCAAAAGCGGTGTCTTAAGCGAGCCCACAGCGCAGCAGGTGATTTTAGGCGAAGGTGTGGCCAAAGAGCTCGGCGTTAAAGTTGGCGAGCAAGTGCAGCTGATGCTGCCGGAGCTGACCGAACAAGGTGATTTAGCCGGTCAGAAAAACGTGCTGCTGGAAGTGATTGCGATCGTCGGTATTGGCGGACAGCTCGATTATCAGCAAATCTGGGTGCAGCTTGATGCATTGGGCGACTGGCTGAACATGCCTCCCGCTACAGTGCAGGGCTTTGCTTTTAAAATTCAGGATATTTTTCAGGCCGGTAATATGGCCCGTGAGCTTGGTAATCAGGCCACCGATTATGTTTACATGCTGGACTGGTTCCGCACTCAGGGCCATTTGTATCAGGATATCCAGATGGTGCGCAGCATCTTATATCTGGTGCTGGCGCTGGTGATTAGCGTGGCTTGTTTTAACATCGTCGCGACGCTGGTGATGGCGGTGCGGGAAAAAGAAGCGGATATCGCTATTTTACTGACCATGGGCACCAAGCCAGCAGTGCTGGTGCGGGCTTTTATCTGGCTGGGCTGGCTCAATGGCGTCAAAGGCACTTTGTGGGGCGCGCTGAGCGGATTTGTATTAGCCTGGCAGATTGAGAATATCTTTGGTCTGGTGTCCACATTGCTCGGGCGCAGTTTACTTGACCCGACTATCTATTTTATTGACACCTTGCCGGCGCAAATCCAGTGGCCGGATGTGCTGCTGACGGTCAGCGTGGCGCTGGTGCTGAGCCTGCTGGCGACTATTTATCCGGCGCGCCGCGCGGCCCGTGTCGAGCCCGCGCAGGTGCTGGGGCAGTATTAAGCACGCTTAGCTGAATTCGCGCAGCAAGCGTGCTTTAGCGCGGCGTTGGCGCAAATGAAAGTGCCAAATCCGCGCTGACAGCGGCCAGCTTAGCAGTGCCGATAACAGGCCTAACAGCACAGAGCCGGTCAGCAGCGGCAAACCGACTTGATGCAGCGACGCCGCCAGCCATTGCCAGCTGGCTTCAAACACAAAATCCTGTGCCGGCATCTGCAAAATCACCACACCAGCCTGATAACCCGCCACAATCAACAGCGGCAAAGTCAGCGGATTATTTAACCAGACCAGGCCAAGCGCCAGTGGCAGATGTGCCTGAAAGCGGATCGCGAGTGCCGCGGCCAGCAGCATTTGGATGGGTAACGGCAGCCAGGCACAAAACAATCCGACTACGCAGGCACGCTGCAAAGAACGGCGCCGCAAGCGCCATAAAGCGGTGTTATTGAGTCTGGGGCCAAATTTCTGTAACCAGGGCTGCTGACGCAGTGTTTCTGCGTCAGGCAGTTGCCAGAAGCGGCGGGAAGTGGGTTTCGCTTTCATCGGTCGGCTTAAACCGCGGATTTATGTCGTTCGGCTCTTTTGCGCCAGGCACGGCGCACTGCAATGATCCAAAACCAGTCGATTAAGAACCAGGCCGCAGTGGACACCATTGCCGCGAAAATCAGACTACCGACCAAAAACGGTTTACCGACCGAGTCGATACTGGCGATCAGCCATTCAAAAGTGGCGTGAAACTCCACGTTTAAAGGCGGCATGCCCAGCACCCAGGTGCCGATGTTGTAGCAAATGTAAAAAATTGGTGCCATGGTGAAGGGGTTGGTCAGCCAGCATAACGCCACGGCGATTGGAATATTGCAGCGGAACGTAATCGCCAGCGCGGCCGCTAAAACCGTCTGGCCCGGCATCGGCATTAACGCGGCGAACAGGCCGGCAGCAAAGGCGCCACGGGCCGAGCGGCGGTGCAGATGCCACAGATTGCCGTCATGCAGGAACTTACCAAAGATCTGCATCGATTTATGATTTCTGATCAGATCTGGATCTGGCAGGTATTTTTTTATAAAGTTCTTAGCCATTACATCTCATTAACCAAATTGAAACATGGAACGTTTTAGCTTTGGTGTGCTGGCCGCAGCGTTGCTGACGTTGTGGCTGGAGCAATTACCGCCGTTACGCCCGCTGGTGCTGGTCTGCCTGCTTGTACTCGTTGTTGCGCCGCTGCTGAGTGCCGGGCTGCGGCGTTATCATGCCTGTTTATGTGGCGCGCTGGCTTATCTGCTTTGCCTGAGCTGGCAGCTGCAACAACATCAACAAATCAGTACACAAGTCGTGGCCGAGCATACCACAGAAGTTTGTGGCCGAGTGGTCAGTCTGCCGCGTCAATTCGTCGAAAATAGTCGTTTCGTCTTGCAGTTCAGTGACGACTGCGCAGAAAAACCGCAAGTGGCTGCCGGCCGGTTGCTCGAAGTGCGTTGGTATGCCGAAGCCGGCCAGACACTGCCAATGGTCAAAGCCGGCCAGCACTGGCGTTTGCCGGTGAAATTCAAAGCGGTGCGTGGCCTCGCCAACCCAGGCAGCCCTTGGCGGGAAGCCAATGCGCTGGTTGATGGCATTGTCGCAGTGGCGACGGTGCAAACTGCTGCGACTGCAGTGTTGCTGGCCGATACGTCCAGTCTGCGTCAGCAACTGGCGGACCACTTTGCCGCCTGCTGTCAGCATTATGCCGCCTATCCATTGTGGCTGGCGCTGACCATTGGCGACCGGCCGTTCAGCGACGAATTATGGCTTGGCGTGCAACACGCCGGCATGGCGCATTTGCTGTCAATTTCAGGTATGCATATCGCGTTGTTATTTGGTTTGTGTTTACTGACTAAGCCGTTGTGGGCATGGCTTGGGCTGCCGGAGCCCTGGCGCAGTCTGGCGTTATGGACCTTTGCCTTGTCCGTCGCCTGGAGTTATGCGGCACTTGCCGGTTTCGCCATTCCAACGCTAAGGGCCGTACTGACGTTGTCGCTGCTGGTGTTGCTGCGGCTATGCTGGCGACGGGTGTCGTTGTGGCAGCTCAGCTGGTTGCTGACTGCGCTGTTGCTACTGATTTGGCCGTTTTGGTTATTCAGTTTTAGTTTCTGGTTGTCGGCGCTGGCGCTGGCGTTGTTGGCTCTGTTGGAATGGCAGCAGCCGCTCAGATCCGGTTTTTGGCCTCTGTGCCGGCGCTTTGCCAGCTTTCAGCTCGGCTTCAGCCTATTACTGTTGCCCGTCAGCTTATTGCTGTTTCAGGGCGTTGCGCCTTTTGCACTCTGGCTGAATTTATTGTTGTTGCCGCTGATGACGTTGCTGGGCATTCCGATCTTATTACTGCTATTTGGCTGGTTATGTCTGACTGGTGCTGTGCCCGCGTTTGCCTGGCACAGTCTGGATCTATTGTACTGGCCACTGCTGCAGGCTTTGCAGTGGGCTGCTTTGGCCGATGGCTGGTGGAGTCTGCCGGCGCTGCCTTGGTACGGCGCCTTGTTGCTGTTGCCGCCGGTGCTGCTTGGCTGGTTTTGTCGCGGGCGCTGGCAATGGGCGGCATTGCCGCTGCTGTTATCCATTCTGGCGTTAATGTTCAATGCAGGTGAACCGCTGTCAGCCGGAGGGGCGGCGGCAGAAAAACCATCAGCACCGCTATATTTTCATCTGCTGGATGTCGGTCAGGGCAGCAGCGCCGTGCTGCAACAAGGCGAACATGCCATTTTGTTTGACCTCGGGCCCGCCTATGGCGCGGTCAGTGCCACCCGTCAGGTGGTGTTACCGTTTTTGCGCTATCTCGGCATCCGTGAGCTGGATTATGTCGTGGTCAGCCATGACGATAGCGACCACAGCGGCAACTGGCCGCTGCTGCGTTCGCGTTATCCCAAAGCCGTGCTGGTCAGCGATATCCGCCGGCTGGCTCCCAGGTTTGATTGCCTGGACTTGCCGTCAACCTGGCGCGGTGTGCGGTTGCACGCATTCAGAGCCGGCCCTTACCAGCCAGAGCCTGGCAACGAGGATTCTTGCGCAGTGCTGATTGATACCGGCCGTTACCGGTTGTTGTTACCGGGCGACCTGGGACGGCACGAAATGACTGTTGCCAAAGCGATTAGCCGGCAGTTTGCCGGTATCGATGTACTAGTGCTGGGGCATCACGGCAGCAAAACTGCCAGCAGTCTGGCTTTTCTAATGGCATTACAGCCAAGACTGGCTTTGGCCAGCAGCGGTTATCAGAATCAATTTGGCCATCCTGCAGCAGACACGCAGGCTCGGCTCAGTCTGCGGCAAATTCCGTTGCTGAACACCGCCGACAGTGGCGCCGTGCAGCTGCATCTCAGTGCCAAATCATTACAATACCAACAATACAGGCCACGCCGGTTTGCGCGCTGGCTGGAAAAATAGCGGGGGAGATGCTGAAACCCTGCGATTAAACAGGTAGAATGCCGGGGTTTTGTTATTGTCAGGAAAGCCATTTTGACTGCTCCCCAGCCTTCGACGACTGCTACCTTCCGCCGCCTGATGCGTTACATGAAACCGTACCGTGGCGGTTTTATTCTGGCGACTTTTGGCATGATTGGTTATGCCCTGATTGATGCCTTGTTTATCGCCAAGTTTGGTGATTTTATTGACCGCGGCATCGCCGAAAAAGACTACGACTACCTTGCCATGATCCCGCTGGCGTTAATTCTGATGTTTACCATCCGTGGGATTTTGAATTTTATCGCCACTTATTGCTTGCACTGGGCCGGCACCAATGTGGTGAAAGACCTGCGCCAGCAATTGTTTGAACACATGATCAAGCTGCCGGTCAGCTACCACGACCAGCACAGTACCGGCGAACTTATCTCCCGTATCACTTACGACGCCGAGCAGATTAAACAGGCTTCCAGTAAAGCGCTGGCTGCGCTGCTGCACGAAGGCGCGCTGGTTATTGGTCTGGTTGCCGTGATGTTTTACAAGAGCTGGCAATTGTCGGCGATTTTTTTAATCATCACGCCGCTGATTGCCGTCATCGTCGCCACTGTTTCCAGACGTTTCCGTTCGATAAGCAAACGCATGCAATCCTCGATGGGCAATGTGACCAGCAGTTCTGAACAAATGCTCAATGGCCACAAAGTTATTCTGGCGTTTGGCGGCGAACAGCTCGAGGCTGAGCGTTTTGCCGGCGTGAATAACCAGAACCGGCAGCTCGATGTCAAACTCGAGTCCACCCGCGCGATGTCGGTGTCACTTATTCAGGTGATTGCTTCCTTTGCCGTGGCTTTTGTTGTTTATATGGCCAGTTTTCCCGAAATGCTCGAACAACTGACGCCGGGCATTTTTACCACCATCATCGTATCGATGACGATGTTGCTAAAACCACTGAAGCAACTGACCACCATCAACGGTGAATTCCAAAAAGGCATGGCGGCCGCTCAGTCGGTGTTTGCTGTGCTTGACCAGCAACCAGAGCAAGACCATGGCACAGTGGAACTGGAAAACGTGCGCGGTGCTTTGTCCGTGCAAGGCCTGAGCTTTCAGTATCCGGGCCATGAACAGCTGGTGTTAAAAGATATCAATTTTGACGTTGAGCCTGGTCAGACGGTGGCGCTGGTCGGGCGTTCCGGCAGTGGTAAAACCACGATTTCCAGTCTGTTACCGCGTTTTTACGAAATCAGCCAAGGCGAGATCCTGCTTGATGGCCATCGGGTACAGGACTGCACACTAAGTAGTTTACGCCGCCAGATTGCGGTGGTGTCACAGCAGGTGGTGCTGTTTAACGACACTATCGCCAACAATATAGCCTACGCTTACCGCGGGGAATTGAGCCGCGAACAGCTTGAGCTGGTTGCAGAAAAAGCTCATGTCATGGAATTTGCCCGGCAGTTGCCGGATGGTCTCGACACCATGATTGGAGAAAATGGTGTGATGTTATCCGGCGGTCAGCGCCAGCGTATTGCCATAGCCCGGGCCTTATTAAAACAAGCGCCGGTGCTAATTCTGGATGAAGCGACTTCAGCGTTAGATACTGAATCTGAACGTAAAATTCAGGCCGCTTTGGATGAGTTGCTCAAAGGCCGCACCAGCATCGTCATCGCGCACCGGCTGTCGACCATTGAAAAGGCAGACTTGATTCTGGTGATGGATCAGGGTCGGATTGTCGAACGGGGCACCCATCAAAGTCTGCTGGCGCAGGACGGCTATTATGCCAGTTTGTATAAAATGCAGTTTGGGGACAGTGTTTGAACGCCCTAGAGCGCAGCTGGTATCAAAAATTCGGCTGGAGCTGGCTGTTATTACCGCTCAGTCTGCTGTTTTGGTTGTTAAGCGCATTGCGCCGGCAAGCATTTCGGCTGGGGCTGAAAACGCAGCAGCGCCTCAGAGTGCCGGTGGTGGTGGTTGGTAATATCAGCGTTGGCGGCACTGGCAAAACGCCGGTGACACTGCGTTTGTGTGAATTATTGCAGGCGCATGGCTGGCGGCCCGGCATTATCAGCCGGGGTTATGGCGTGAAGCTCCGGGCACCCCGTTTGGTGCAACCTGAGGACAGCCCGGCAGAATGCGGTGACGAGCCGGTGTTGCTGGCGCGCCGCTCCGGTTGCCCGGTGGTGATTTATCCGGACCGGGTTAAAGGTGGTGAATTTTTGCTGTCGAATTCGGTCTGCGATGTGATCATCTGCGACGATGGCCTGCAGCATTATGCGCTCAAGCGCGACCTTGAAATTATCCTGATTGACGCCAGTCGTGGCCTTGGTAACGGTTTGTTATTGCCTGCCGGGCCTTTACGAGAGGGCGCATGGCGACTGGCGCAGGCAGAAATCGTGTTGACAAACGGTGTGCTGAGCCAAGGTCAGCCTCAACCTGACGTGCAGCAGGACTGGCGTCTGGCCGGCACTGTGAGTGGCAGTTTTTACCTGCAACCGGGCGAGCCTGTGCCATTAGTTCGCAGCGAGGCGGCTTTGGACCGCGCGGTGCCGGTGCAATTAATCAGCGGAATTGGCAATCCACGTCGCTTTGTCACAACGGTACAAAACTCCGGCTTTCAGGTTGCCGGTTCTGTGTGGTTTGCGGACCATCATCCATTTACTGCCGATGAATTGGCCTCCATGCCAACGCCACTGCTGATGACAGAGAAAGACGCGGTGAAGTGTCAGGCATTTGCTAAACCCGGCTGGTTTTATCTGCCGGTGCAGGCGGTACTACCGGCAGATGTGGAAAATTTTATTCTTGAGCGTCTGCGCAAGACGCATTAATCGGGCAGTAAATTGCTGCCGTGGGGAGTTCTGATGGCATTTAATATTGCGTTACTGGACATCATCGCTTGTCCTTTGTGTAAAGGCCGCCTGAAGCTGGATAAAGAACAGCATCGGCTGATTTGTACTTTCGACCGGCTCGCGTATCCGGTGAAACAGGATATTCCTGTGTTGCTGGCGACTGAATCGACTGAGCTCAGTGCGGACGAGGCTGAACAATGGCGTTCGTAGTTGTGATCCCGGCGCGTTACGCCAGTAGTCGCTTACCCGGCAAACCGCTGGCCGATATCGCCGGCAAAACCATGATTGAACGGGTCTGGGCGCAGGCCCGTTTAAGCGGCGCCTGCCGGGTGGTGATCGCCACCGACGATGCGCGGGTTGAAGCTGTTGCCAAAGCCTTTGGTGCTGAAGTGGTGATGACGTCCGCACAGCACAACTCGGGCACAGAACGCCTGGCTGAAGTGGTGCAGTTATTAGCGCTGACACCTGAGCAGGTGGTGGTCAATGTGCAGGGTGATGAGCCCTTTATTCCGCCGGCCATTATCGCGCAAGTTGCGCAGAATCTTGCAGGTCAGCACAAAGCCCGGATGGCAACCTTGTCTGTGCCGCTTATGCATCAGGACGATGTCACTAATCCCAACGTGGTGAAAGTGGTCTGTGACAAGGACGGTTACGCACTGTATTTCAGCCGCTCTACTGTGCCTTTTGACCGCGATGGCGCTTTTACCGCTGCTTTCAGCCGCATCTATCGCCGCCACATTGGTATCTATGCCTATCGCGCTGGTTTTATCCAGGATTATGTGCGCTGGCCTGTGTCAGAACTGGAACAGATTGAGTGCTTAGAGCAGCTGCGGGTGCTGTGGCAGGGTGAAGCCATTCATGTTGATACGGCGCTCGAAGTACCGGCGCTTGGCGTGGATACACCAGCTGATTTAGAAAAAGCCCGCGCTGTGGCGCTTGCGGCCGGCGTTTAAAGATGTCGATACCGGTTGCCCAAAGTTTTCATCTGCTATTTCGCCACGCCGATTTTGTGCTGGTCGACAAAGCCGCTGGCGTCAGCTTTCACTCTGAAGATGGCCCGGGTCTGGTGGTCGCGGTGGAGCAGGCGCTTGGGCAAAAGCTTTATGCGGTGCACCGGCTGGATAAAGTCACCTCTGGTTTGCTGTTGCTGGCAACGTCGCCTCAGGCTGCGGCACGTTTTACCACGCTGTTTAGCCAACGTTTCATTGATAAATATTATCTGGCGCTGTCGCTAACCAGACCCAAGCAAAAACAAGGCTGGGTTAAAGGCGATATGCAAGCGGCACGCCGCGGCGCTTTTAAGCTTTGTGCGAGCATGACAGATCCGGCGCTGACTTATTTCTTGTCTGCAGGTTTTGACGGCGCGAATACCGGTTTACCTGAAGGTGCCAGGGCGTTTCTGTTAAAGCCTTACAGCGGCAAAACTCATCAATTGCGCGTTGCGCTGAAATCGCAGGGTGCCGCCATTGCCGGTGATACGCTGTATCAGGGCGCGCCGGCAGATCGGGTGTATTTACACGCTTACGCGCTGCGCTTTGAGTGGTTGGGCGAGCATTATCAGTTTGTTTGCCCGCCGACGCAGGGCGACTTTTTTGCCGCGCCGGCGCTGCAAGACAAAATCGCCACGGACTGGGCTAGTCCCTGGACCTTGGCATTTCCGCAGTTAAAACCACAGGCACAAAAGCCTGGGTCAAAAGCCCGGGAAACGTCGGGTTCAACACCGCCTGCTGAAGAGATTTATGATGTCTGATTATCAATTAAGGTTTGCCGGTATTGGCCGGCTCTATGGTGCAGTGGCACTGGAAGCTTTTGCCAAAGCCCATGTCTGTGTCGTCGGAATCGGTGGTGTCGGCAGCTGGGTGGCCGAAGCGCTGGCGCGTTCCGGCATCGGCACTTTGACTCTGATTGACTTGGACGATGTTTGTATCAGCAACACTAACCGGCAAATTCATGCGTTAAAAAGTACCGTCGGCCAGGACAAAGTTGCGGTGATGGCCGCGCGTATTCGCGATATCAATCCGGATTGCGTGGTGCATCAGGTAGAAGATTTCGTCGCAGCCGATAATTTATTCACCCTGATGCGGCCTAAATTTAGCTATGTGGTTGATTGTATTGATTCGATCAAAGCCAAGACCAGCCTGATCGCACACTGTAAACGCAATAAAATCCCGTTAGTGACCATTGGTGGCGCCGGTGGTCAGCTCGACCCGACGCAGGTGCAGCTGACTGATTTAAGTCAGACCATCAATGACCCGTTACTGGCTAAAGTACGCAACAACTTACGGCGTGACTACAACTACAGCCGCACGCCAAAACGTAAGTTTGGCATTGATGCAGTGTACTCAACTGAGCAGCTGCGTTATCCCAAGCCGGATGGCACTGTGTGTCAGGCGAAACAAGCGACAGATGGCTCGATGCGGCTGGATTGCAGCGGCGGTTTTGGTGCTGTAACAGTGGTCACCGGTACATTTGCTTTTGTTGCGGCCGGCAGGGTGCTGAAAAAACTGGCTGAGCGTGCGGACCTTGCTGAAAGGACGCAGCAACAGGCTGACACGCCGCCGGCAGCCAGCTTATAGCACCTGTTTCAGCTGTCTGGTCACGGCCGCGACACCATTATTGCGTGACGGCGACAAGCCTTGCGCCAGCCCAAGTTGCTGATAAAGCGCTTCAAGATCAATACTCTGTAATTGCACCAGCGACAGGCCATTCAGCTGGCTCAGCAGCGCTGCGATAACGCCTTTAATGATCCGCGCCTCGCTGTCAAACCCCCAATAGTGCCGGCCGTCCTGCTGCTGATGACACAGCCAGGCGGCGGATTCGCAGCCAGCGATCAGCAACTCATCGCGTTTTAATGTGTCCGGCAGTGGCGGCAGTGCTTTGCCCAGCAGCATCAGCAAGCGGTATTTTTGCTGCCAGTCGCGGCTTTGGCAGATGTCGGCATAAACGCTGGCCTGACTGTGAATAAATTCAATTTGTTGCTGCATCAGAATAACTCCACCGCTTGCGCCAGCGCTTCGAGCGCCAGGTCGACCTCGGCTTCTGTGTTGTAAGGTGCCAGTGAGAAACGCACGGCACCGGTCTGCTGCAGGGCGGCAAACAACGGCATGGCGCAGTGCGTACCGGCGCGCACGGCGATTTTTTGCTGGTCGAGCAGGGTGGCAAGGTCGGCCGGATGCTCGCCTGGCAGCACTAGACTGACAATACCGGCGTTGTCCACAAGGCCAGATAACAGCTGCAGGCCGGGGATTTGCTGGCAACCCAGATATAAACGTCTGAGCAGGTGCTGTTTGTGTTGCTGCAGGACATCTAAATCAAAGCGCTGTAAAAATTCCACCGCTGCAGCAAGGCCCACAGCGCCGGCGATATTCGGTGTGCCGGCTTCTAAGCGATACGGCAGCTCGTTAAGCTCTGTGCCGGCAAAGCTGACTTTTTTAATCATTTCACCGCCGTACAGCAGCGGTCGGAGCAATTCAAGCGCGGCAGTTTTGCCGTACAAGGCGCCAATGCCGGTTGGTCCATAGAGTTTATGGCCGGAAAACAGGTAAAAATCACAGTCGATTTGTGCGAGGTTAACCGGCCCCATGCTCACGCCCTGGGCGCCGTCAACAACAGTCAGCGCACCGATAGCCTTTGCCGCGGCAACCATGACTTCAACCGGCTGAATATGGCCAAGTCCATTGCTGACATGGCTAAGACTCACCACCTTGGGTTTTTTCTCAAGTAACTGATGAAATGTGACAAGATCAAGCCGGTGTTCGCTATCGAGCGGCACCACGTCAATCAACACGCCAAAACGTTCACAATGAAATTGCCACGGGACTATGTTGGCGTGATGTTCCAGCGCGCTTAGTAAAATGCGATCCCCCGGTTGCAGCACAGTACCCATCAGGCCAAAAGCCAGTTGATTGAGGCCTGCCGTGGTACCGGAGGTCCAAATCAGCTGGCTGTCTGTGGCTGGGTTGAGGAATTGATGCACTGTCGAACGCGCCTGTTCAAAAGCGCTGGTGGCAATTTGCGCCAGCCCATGCGCTGCGCGGTGCACATTGCTGTTTTCTTGCTGATAAAACGCCAGTTCACGCGCCATGACTGCCTGCGGCTTGTGCGTGGTCGCAGCATTATCCAGATAAACCCAATCCGGGTGGGTGGCAAAAAACGGGAATTGTGCACGAAAATCTGCAGCAGTTAACATCCAAAGCACCATAAAATATGAACTATTGCGCCAGTATCAGCATAGGCGCGGGATTTTGCCCTGTTTTATCAGGGGCAGCAATTCACCCAATAAAAAAGCGCCGGCTGGCGCTTTTTTTAGTGAACAAGCTTGGTTCAATTAAGAACGCAGTGCTTTTTTCACATAATCACGTTGGGTGTACCCAGTGTACAGCTGACGTGGCCGGCCGATTTTGTGGCCTTTGTCAGACAACATTTCGTCCCAGTGTGAGATCCAGCCAACAGTGCGTGACATGGCGAAAATCACCGTGAACATGCTGGTTGGAATGCCGATAGCCTTCAGGATAATACCTGAGTAGAAATCGACGTTCGGGTACAGTTTCTTCTCGATAAAGTACGGGTCTGACAGCGCTATACGCTCCAGTTCCATCGCCACATCCAGCAGTGGATCTTTGATGTTCAGCTCTTTTAACACTTCATGACAGGTCTCACGCATCACTTTGGCGCGTGGGTCAAAGTTTTTATAGACGCGGTGACCAAAGCCCATCAGGCGGAAAGAGTCATTTTTGTCTTTAGCACGGGCGACGAATTCAGGAATACGCTCCACAGAGCCGATTTCCTGCAGCATCACCAGACAAGCTTCGTTGGCGCCGCCGTGTGCCGGACCCCACAGAGAAGCAATACCGGCCGCGATACAGGCATAAGGGTTGGCACCTGAAGAACCAGCCAGACGCACTGTTGACGTCGAAGCGTTTTGCTCGTGGTCCGCGTGCAGCATAAAAATGCGGTCCATCGCTTTAGCGACAATAGGGCTGACTTTGTATTCTTCTGCCGGCACTGAGAACATCATATGCAGGAAGTTTTCGGCGTAACTCAGTTCGTTACGTGGGTAAACGAACGGCTGACCGATGGTGTATTTATAGGCCATGGCTGCGATGGTTGGCAGCTTGGCGATCAGACGGTGGGCAGAGCGTTTACGCTGCTCCGGGTCGTTTACATTCAAATCTGAGTGGTAGAACGACGACATAGCGCCAACCACACCACACAGCATCGCCATTGGGTGAGCATCGACACGGAAGCCCTGAAAGAATGACGCCAGTTTCTCATGCACCATAGTGTGGCGCGTGATGACGTGGCGGAATTGTTTGTATTGCTCTGCTGATGGCAATTCGCCTTCAAGCAACAGATAACAGGTTTCTAAGTAGTCAGATTCAACGGCCAGTTGTTCAATCGGGTAGCCGCGGTGCAGCAAAACGCCATTGTCGCCGTCGATATAAGTGATTTTTGATTCACAAGAGCCAGTCGACATAAAACCCGGATCAAATGTGAAATAACCATGTTGACCCAAAGCACGCACGTCGATCACATCAGTTCCCGCAGTGCCGGCGTAGATAGGCAACTCAAACGGCGCCAGACCTTCGATGTGCACGACAGCTTTTTTATCGGCCATTGGATTTCTCCTGTGTTGTTATTGATTTAAATCTGCTGCGAATTCTTATTCTACCCGTAATCAGGGCACCAAAGTCAATTTTAATGCGCTGCCGCTTAATAAGTATTCGACTCTAGTCGTATTGCGTTCGTTGGGAGACCGGTTAAGGTAGTGACCGCAGAATTTCTTCAGTAAAAATAAACATAAATTGTAATCCGGGGTCGCGAAATATATACTGTCGCGGGTTCGAAATCAGTTCACCGATAGATAGAAAAATAAAAGGCTGAACCACTTAGGGTGAAGGCCAGTATATCCGTTGGGTGTTGTCTGTTTACGCAGCAACGATAATGACAACAAAGCCCGCAAAGGGCGTTCATGGGCAAGAAACTGTGAAAAAGCAAAGACCTGTAAATCTCGATCTAACCACTATATCCATGCCTCCAACGGCGAAAGCCTCCATCCTGCACCGTGTCACCGGCGTTGCCATGTTCTTCGCACTGGTGTTTGTGATTTGGGCCTGGGCCGTTTCTTTATCTTCACCTGAAGGTTTTGCCACTGTGAAAGAAGTGATGACCTCATTCATCGCTAAATTCATCGCCTGGGGCACGCTGACAGTGTTGTCTTACCATATCATCGGCGGTATCCGTCACCTGATCATGGATATGGGCCACTGGGAAGAATTAGAGTCTGGCAACGCCAGTGCCAAAGCGGCCATCGGCCTGTGGCTGGTTGTTGCAGTATTAGCTGGAGTCTGGTTATGGTTCTGAATCAAGCATCTTTAAAACGCGACGGTGTGCAGGATTATGTGTCTCTGCGCGCGACCGCAATTATTCTGACGTTATATACGTTTTTTATCCTCGGCTTCTTCCTGATCACGCCTGAAGTGACTTACGATGTCTGGAAAGCACTGTTTTCCAATCTGTTAGTCAAAGCATTCACCTTACTGGCGCTGGTCTGTATCGCAGTTCATACCAAAATTGGTCTGTGGCAGGTGCTGACTGACTATGTCAAATGTGCCCGTACCCGCGCTGTGCTGCAATTCTTCCTGACTACGCTGGCATTTGGTTATTTTGCTGTTGGCCTGTTTGTTCTGTGGGGTGCTTAATTGAATATTCCAGTACGCGAATTTGATGCCGTGGTGATCGGCGCTGGTGGTGCCGGTATGCGCGCCGCTCGGCAAATCACTGAATCAGGCCTGACTTGTGCTTTGTTATCTAAAGTGTTCCCAACCCGTTCGCACACTGTATCTGCCCAGGGC
>SSFI01000129.1 GCA_008015325.1 Rheinheimera sp. | reverse complement strand
CGTCTAAGTCAAAAAAGGACAGCCAGTGCTGTCCTTCATGAGTCTCAATATTACTTAGCGCACCGGCAATTCAAACTTGGCAAACATTCGGTCGATTTCTTCCTGATTACGCAGCATATTGGCGCGCTCCACCACTTCCTTGGTCAGGTGCGGCGCAAAACGCTCAATAAAATCATACATATAAGTACGCAGGAAGGTACCTTTTCTAAAACCGATTTTGGTGGTCGACGCGGCAAATAAATGACTGGCATCGATAGCAACTAAATCGGTATCCAGCGTTTTGTCCATTGCCATCGACGCGATGACACCAACGCCAAGACCAAGCCGAACGTAAGTTTTAATCACATCCGCATCGGTGGCGGTAAAGACGATTTTCGGCTCCAGACCTTTTTCGCCAAAGGCGCGGTCCAGTTCAGAGCGGCCAGTAAAACCAAATACGTAAGTCACTATCTGATACTGCGCCACATCTTCAATTTCAATTTTGCGCTGTAAATTCGCCAGCGGGTGGTCAGTGCGCACAATGACGCTGCGATTCCAGTGATAACAAGGCAACATCACTAAATCGCTGAACAAATGCATGGCTTCAGTCGCAATAGCAAAATCGGCCTCACCACGCGACGCCGCCTCAGAGATTTGCTGCGGCGTACCCTGATGCATATGCAAAGACACTTTAGGGAATTTCTTGATAAAACCGCCGATAACGCCAGGCAGCGCATACCGGGCTTGTGTGTGGGTGGTGGCGATATTGAGTTTGCCCTGGTCCGGTAACGTGTGTTCCTTCGCTACCGCTTTGATACTTTCGACTTTAGCCAGAATTTGCTGCGCTATTTCAATCACATCACGCCCGGCTGGTGTGACGTGAGTTAAGTGCTTGCCACTGCGGCCAAACACCTGAATGCCTAATTCGTCTTCCAGCATCCGCACTTGTTTACTGATGCCAGGCTGTGACGTATACAGGCTTTCCGCCGTCGCGGACACATTCAGGTTATGGTTTAACACTTCGACAATGTAACGGAGCTGTTGTAATTTCATCGGTCAGGCTTTCCATGGTTGACGGCCACTGGCGACAATCAATCGGGCTAATTATTCCAACGATTCATTGTTTTTTATTTATGTATAACTAATAGTAGCTAAAAAACCAATCAGACTGTAGTACTTTTTCCTGCAGAACACTGAACTTCATCGGAGAATGTTGTGGAGCACCCCGAAATAGATTTCGCGACTGTACTGGCGTC
Organism: Rheinheimera sp.; assembly: GCA_008015325.1. Taxonomy (GTDB): domain Bacteria; phylum Pseudomonadota; class Gammaproteobacteria; order Enterobacterales; family Alteromonadaceae; genus Pararheinheimera. The sequence continues at coordinate 15,206 of SSFI01000129.1, read as the reverse complement.
CGGCGTACACGATATGAAAAATTCCTTATGTATGCTGATCCAGTCGATGGAAGTGTTACAACAAGAGCTGGCGGAAAAATCACTGTCAGCGAGTCAGGAACTTGGCCGCATTCACTATGAAGCCACCCGGCTTAATACTAATCTGCTGCAGTTACTGTCTCTGTATCGCATTGAGAAGGACCAGCTGCCGCTGCATATCGACGAATATAACGTCGACGACTTAGTTGATGAGATCCTGTTGAAAAATGCGCTGTACAGTCAGCAACGTCAGATCAAAGTGACCAAAGACTGCCCTGCCCGGCTCAGCTGGTTTTTTGACAATGACCTCGTCAGTAACCTGCTGAACGATATGTTTGTGAATGCGCTGCGCTACTCGGCCAGCAGCTTGTTGCTAAAAGCCAGTCTGCAACAGCAGCAATTAGTGATAGAACTGCATGATGACGGCAGTGGCTATCCGCCGGACATGCTGGATAACAGCGATGAAGGTATCAGTAATCTGAATCTTGCCGCTGGCCGCACCGGGCTTGGCTTGTTTTTTGCTCATATGATCGCACGGGCACACCGGAACCGGCAACAAAGCGGCCGTATCGAACTCTCCAATGGCGGTCAGTACGGTGGCGCTGTGTTTCGTTTAATTCTGCCCTGACGCCCAAAAACAGCATAAAATGAATCAGATAAGGCTGTAGGTGGCGGCATGTTGAATAGCGTAGCTTCAAATACAGCGCCAGTGCAAAGATTGGTATTTTGCCGCGTTTCTGTTTAAGATGCGAAGGTAAGACCAAAGCAGAGGTTCAGATGGCTTTTACAGTAATTGTGGTGCTTTTCATTGGCTTATTGGTGATCTCTGTGGTCGCCAGCGCGATGCAGCAGCACAAAGAGCGACTGGCCACGTTAAAACGCGCCGAATTCAGTAAACTGCGGGGCATGCTGGAAGATACCGAAGAGATCCTGCTGAACGCCGCCAATGTGCCATTGACGCCGGGGATAGTGCAGATGTTGCTGACCCGTATCGCCTATACCCTCAAGGCTATGGTAGAACTGGAACCCGGTTCGCGCGATTTAAAAAGCCGGCTGGCCGATACTGAGAAACGCCTATCTGAGCTGTCCAAAGAAAGCTCGGGCGCTTCGGAAAATATCAGCTTGCCGGATAACGACAAACAAATTATCAGCATGATCCAGGGCATTAAAAAGCTCAGAACTATTCTGCGTGCCGAACATGCCCGTGGCAATATTGATACTCAGCTGGTGATCCAGGAAGACCGGCGGCTGGAAAACCTGCAACTACGCATCAATGTCGAAAGCCAAATTAAACGCGGTAACCAAGCCAGAGCCAACCAGTTATTGGGTTCAGCGCGGCAGTGTTATGAAAAAGCCTTAGTCACTCTTAGCAACGCCAACCACGTCGACGAATATGTTCAATCGCGCCGGGCCGAAATGACCAGCATTCTGCAAGACATTGCCGAAGAACTGAAAGAAGGTAACCTGCGGGACCGGCAGAAAAAAGCCGAACAGGAAAATAATGACCTCGATGTGTTGTTTGCGCCGAAAAGAAAATGGTAGTTTTCTGACTTACCCTGCTGTCACGGCAGCATTTGCATAAACAACAAAGCCCCGGATGCGGGGCTTTGTTGTTTATTGCTTCGGATCAGGCGTCTGCTTTACCTTCGACCCACTGGCCATTTTTATACCAAGCCATCCAGCCAGTCGCTTTGCCGTCTTTTTCCGACATCACATACTGCTGCTTGGTTTTACGGCTCCAGCGCACAATCGTCGGATTGCCTGCCGGATCTTGCGCCGGTGCCGCCGCCAGATAATGGAACTTCGGCATCATCCGGTCTTTGAAGCGTTGTAACTCGGCAACCAGCGGTGCGCGGGTTTCGCGGCTTTTCGGGAAGGTTGACGCCGCGAGGAACAAACCGGCGGCACCATCACGCAGTACAAAGTACGCATCAGACTTTTCGCAGCGCAGTTCCGGTAAATGCACCGGATCTTCTTTCGGTGGCGCGGCTTCGCCGTTACGCAGTAATTTGCGGGTATTTTTACAGTCGCTGTTGGTGCAGCCAAAGTATTTACCAAAGCGGCCGGATTTTAACTGCATGTCCGAGCCACATTTTTCACATTCGATCAGCGGGCCATCGTAACCCTTAATTTTAAAGGCGCCGCTTTCGACCAGATAACCGTCACAGCCCGGATTATTACCACAGACATAGAGTTTACGGGTCTCATCCAGTAAATACGGGTCCATCGCGGTGCCGCATTTAGCGCAGCGCTTTTTATGGCGCAGCACTTCGGTTTCCAGCTCTTCTTCATCCGCAACTAATACCGCTTCATCACCCGGCGTCAGGTTCATCGTGGTGGTACAGCGTTCTTTTGGCGGCAGGTTGTAGCCGGAGCAACCTAAAAACACGCCAGTACTGGCGGTGCGGATACCCATTTTACGGCCACAGGTCGGACAATCGATATCAGTCAGCACAAACTGATTGGTACGCATGCCGCCCTCGGCACTGTCACCTTCTGCTACTTTCAGCCGCTTGGAGAAATCGGCATAGAAATTATCCAGCACCTTGCGCCATGCGGCCTCGCCATTGGCGATATCATCGAGCTTCAGCTCCATGTTGGCGGTAAAGTCGTAATTCATCAGATCGCTGAAATTCTCGACCAGCCGGTCTGTAACAATCTCGCCCATTTTTTCAGCATAAAAACGTTTATTGTCAACTTTGACATAACCGCGTTCCTGAATGGTCGAGATAATCGCCGCATAAGTCGATGGACGGCCGATACCGCGTTTTTCCAGTTCTTTGACCAGACTGGCTTCGCTATACCGCGCCGGCGGTTTGGTAAAGTGCTGCGCCGGCAATAACTGCTCCAGGCTTAACACTTCGCCGACTTTGACATCCGGTAATTCGTTTTCTTCTTCATCTTTGCGTTTCTGTGCCGGTTGCACCCGGGTCCAACCGTCAAAACGCAACACGCGACCTTTGGCCCGCAGTTCAAACTCACCCGCAGCCACAGTGATATTCGTCACATCGTACAGCGCAGGTGGCATCTGACAGGCAACAAACTGGCGCCAAATCAGCTCATATAGCTTCTTGGCGTCCACTTCCATATCAGTCAGGGCCGAGGCCTGCACATTGACGTCCGAAGGCCGGATCGCTTCGTGCGCTTCCTGAGCATTGGCTTTGCTGCCATAACTTAATGGCTCAGCCGGCAGATAATTTTTGCCAAACTGCTGCACGATAAAATCGCGCACTGCGCCAACAGCTTCAGCCGACAAGTTAGTCGAGTCGGTACGCATATAAGTGATGTAACCCGCCTCATACAGGCGCTGCGCCAGCATCATGGTTTTCTTCACGCCGTAGCCCAGACGCGTGCTGGCCGCCTGTTGCAGGGTGGAAGTAATAAATGGTGCCTGTGGCTTGGAGCTCGATGGTTTGTCTTCACGATCAGTCACCTGATAGGCCGCGCGCTGTAGTAACGCTACTGCCGCATCAGTTTGCTGCTGATTGACCGGCCGGAACGCTTTGCCAGCCTGACGGGCAACCTCAAGGCGCAGCTGCGCCTGGCGCGGATTCCGCACGTCGGCGTCGACAGTCCAGTATTCTTCCGGTACAAAGGCTTTGATTTCACGCTCGCGCTCGACGACCAGCCGCACCGCGACTGATTGCACCCGTCCAGCGGACAAACCACGGGCGACTTTTTTCCACAACAACGGCGAGACCATAAAACCGACGACGCGATCTAAAAAGCGCCGGGCCTGCTGCGCATCGACGCGGTCCTGATTAACAACTCCTGGTTCGGTGAAGGCATTTTTAATGGCATTTTTGGTGATTTCGTTAAACACCACGCGTTTAAACTTGCTGGCATCACCGCCAATAATGCTCTGCAAGTGCCAGGCGATGGCTTCCCCTTCGCGGTCCAAGTCCGTTGCCAGATAAACAGTGTCTGCTTTTTCCGCTAATTGCTTTAATTCCCGGACAACTTTTTCTTTGCCTTCCAGAATTTCATAGCGGGCTTTCCAGCCGTTTGCCGGATCTATCCCCATCCGGTCCACCAGCGCCAGATAGTCTTTTTCAGCTTTGCTGAGTTTACTGTCGCTTGCTTTGGTTTTGTCCCTGGAACTGCTCGACGGCAGATCACGGATATGCCCGACGCTGCTTTTTACGATGTAATCAGCACCCAGGTATTTATTGATAGTTTTTGCCTTTGCCGGGGATTCGACGATGACCAGAGATTTCGCCATTGGAGTGCAGGAGTCCCTATTAAAAAATTCAGTAGTCTTTTTTGCTTTTTAACGTATATCCGTAAACGGAGGTTGTGACAAGTAGCCAGCTGCACAATTGTCTCCGACAGCTGGTTTTTCGTGGCCTGATTGCTGCTTTATCCAGCAGCACCGGCAAAAAGTGGTAAATCCGGCCAGATTCGGCCGAGCATCGATTTTTTTAGTTTGAACGCAAAGATCTGCAATTAAAAGTGGTTTAACGCTGCGGATCTTGACCAATCGCATCCAGTAACACAGCGGAAAGTTCTGCGCCAACTTTGAGTGTCTGCGCTGAGCTTACAGCCCCCTGCCCGGTACTGTCGGTGAAAGGCGCAATCTCCATCATGTCGGCAGCGCCAAACCGGAAATGCAGGCGTAAGATGGCAATAATTTGCTGTGCTTCATCTGGCGTCATACCACCGGTTTCCGGTGTACCGGTCGCTGCGGCATATTCTGCATCAAGCGCATCGATATCAAAACTGACATAAAGCTCATCCACCGCAGCAGCTTTCAGCTGTGCGACAATTTGCTGTGCAATAGCCACAGCGCCCTGTACACGGATTTCATCGGCCCAGAACTGGCGCACACCAAAAGTGCTTTCCCAGTGCGCTTTGGGCTTACCGCTGGACCGGATGCCTAACTGAACCAGATGCGACGGCGCCGGCAGATATTCGAGGATATGGGTACACCAGGAACCAAAACATAAGTCAATGCCAAGTCTCTCGGTCAATAAATCGGTGTGCGCATCAAAATGAATGATAGCAGTGCGGATACCGGCGGCGCGGCGCGCCTTTAAATAGGCTTTGGTCAGCGGATAACTGACCGAATGGTCACCACCGATACCGAAAATGCCTTTGCCCGGAAAAGCCTGATAAAAACTATCTGCAACTCTTTCGGTCAGCGATAAAGGACTTACCGGATAGACAGCATTGGTGTCCTGATACAAAGCGCCGCGACACCGCGATATTGTCTCCGGGTTCAGATATTTATCGTGCAACAAATGCGGGATCACCCGAACGTCCCCCAAATCTGCAGGGTAGGATTCTGGCTGTTGCTGCAACAGAGCGAGACGCAAAAATAGCGGTCCCCAATTGGCACCACGCAAAATGCCACCGCCACAATCAGAGCTGACACCCAACAATGCGACCGGACCAGGGATTGCCGCAAAATTTGTCAGGCGGGACAACCATTCAGTCCGCACATCCGTTGCGTGGCCATACAGTTTCTGACGCAACTCCGCTTTGCGTTCTTTTGCGGTGTTAACCGTATAAACGCCATCTCCGGATGGACACAGACATTGTGTGGCCAGTTCAATAAATTCAGACTTCAGGTCGCTCATATGATCCTCTGGAGTTATTCACCGCTTATTTTCATATTTATGCAATATGGAAATTTTTTTCCTTATTTATTTATGCAGCATTTGGTTCCGCAGCCAACCGTACCAACTTCTGACACCGCCCAACAGCAATTAAATAATATATATTTACTTCAATTACTTAAAAAATTTTCTTGCGAATTCATATAGAACGTCGCAGCGGATTTATTCAGATATAACAGCATGAAAACTGCTGTCAATGCCTGCTGACTCGGTACAGGCACTGCTGATGACTGGTTATGCAAAAATGCAGAATATGACTGCTATACTGCTGAAAAAAAAGCCCGGAAATTACTCCGGGCTTTTGGCTGATGAATCGCTCTATGCGCTGTGGAACATTCTAAGGCATGATAATGCCGTCAACGTCACAGCGGGCAATTGTGCTGAAGCCACTTTCTGTCTCAATCGCATCAACGCCAAACGGGCTGGCAAAGGGTCGTTTACTTTCGACGGTAATATCATCGACCAGTACTGACAGTCCAACTTCTCGTGCTGTCACATTTTCTGTACCTGCCGCACTGCCAGACACTATCAGGTCGACAACAACCCAGTGAGCATATTCTTTTGCGTAGGTCAGCCTGAATTTTGCAATGCCCTGACTGTCAGCGACAATATTTTTCTGGACTGACACTACATTTCCCGGAGTCAGCTGTTTATCGCCGTTGGCATCTTCACCGTTATCAAGTACGCCATTGCGGTTTTTATCTTCAGACAGGCAGGACAGATCAGTGGAGCGTGTAGACTCAACTGAAACCCAGTTTTTGAATGAACCACCGACAGGTGACTTAAACCAATGGCCCTTACTATAACGTTTCGGTAACACTGCCACAGTCAGTGGTTGGTTTGCTACCGGATTACCGCTTGAATCTGTGACCAGGACGGAATAATCCATGTGATACAAAGTACCATCAGCGCTCACAGTGATACTGTCGCCGGTTCCCATCCGGAAAAACAAAGTTCTGTTGCCAACAACCACGGATGCTGAACCGGAGATCGCCGAATTGTCTGCCAGTGTCGCCTTCACTTTCAGGCCTTTGGGCTCGCCGGGTGTGCCACCACCTGGTGTAGTCGTATCTGCGATAAATTCACTGGTCGCGATCCCTTGAGAATTCGTCCGGGCAATTGCCGGGTTCAACTGACCACCAAAGGAATCGATCAGACTAAATGCCACATCTTTATTTTTCACCGGGTTATTATTGGCATCGCGTACGATCGCCTGTACAACCGCTTTGTCACCCGGTGCCAGCTGTGCTGGTATCACCTGAACTTCCAGCGGACGACTTGGATCTGGAACCGTCGCCACAAACTCAATCAGCTTCTGCGCCTGTAAGGTGGCACCTGCCGACTGCGTTGTAGCCGATAAACTGGCGATCCCTGCAAAAGTTGAGCGCATAAAAATCTCAGCCTCACCAGCCGTATCAGTTGACGCAGTCGCAACAACTTTATCTGCCAGTGTATCGCTAGTTACGGCAATAGCACCGCGGGTCGTGGCAAAGCCAACTTGCTGAGCAGCCATCGGTGAGTTACTGCGCGTCCAGCGAACTTTGGCACTGGCAACGGAACCAAGACTCACTTCAGGAATAGCCGCTTCTCCAGCCGGCTTCACGTAAGCAAAGGCGTCAGCATTAACCTGCACTATGATTGAACGGCTCACACCCAGTGCACTGATTGTGACAGTATCAGTACCGCTATTCGCAGCAGTATATTTTACTGTCGCCCGCCCGGTGCTGATGTCTGTTTTCGGATTCGTAACATCAAAACTGTTGCGCAGGGCTGAAGTGATTGTCAGTAGTTTGTCACGTACCGGCTGGCCGGCCGAATCAAGCAGCGTAAAAGACATCTCTGAAGTGCCACCGAGTACCACTGCAGAAGGAGCAGCGATTTCGATGTTGGTACCAAGCACTTTAATCGTCAGGGCGGACTTGATCGCCGCAGCGCCAGCTGTAGCACTCAAAACAACATCCCGCACTTCCGGATTCGATTTCGTGGTCAACAAGGCTTTGGCAACACCCATTCGGTCTGTCACCGCGGATACAATTTCCAGCTCTGCATCAAAACCCGGTTCAACCGCAAACTTGACTGTTACGTTTGGCAGCAAATTCAGCGATTTGTCGCGGACTATTGCAGTCAGTTCGATTTTATCCGTCACGCCGGTACCAAGCTGAATCTTATCAGCCTGCAGCACTACCGAACTGACCGGATCGGAATTGACGGGGGCTCCATCACCGGCGGAGGTAAAATTGCGGCTGATTTTGCTGTTATCCGGCAAAGTTACATTGATTGTCGCAGCGCCGGATTTTGTCCCCACCACTAAGCCGATCTTCGCCACGCCGCTGCTATCAGTCACTGCAGAAGCAGTCCCGTTGCTAAAAGAGGCAACCGAAGGATCAGTCAGTTCAAATTTAATCAGGCGGTCGGCAATAGTGCCGCCATTGGTTGAGGTCAGCTTAACCTCTATCGTGAGCGGTTTAGCATTGGATACTGTGGAAGACTCGCTCCCGGTGGCGTCAAGTAATTTAATTGTTGCAGCATACTTCGGAGATTCAGGTGTCCCGCCAGACTCCAGAGTCCCACCACCACCACAAGCGACTACAACACTCATCAGAAACGCAACGAGAAGTTGCCGGATGTTTCGCATGAAAACTCTCCCTAGCTGGCTATTTTCATTAGAATTTATGACTTTTCCTAGCTTAGCCGATTAACCCGCATGGCTGCGAAAATTTACTCGGGCTAAAGCACAAATTTTTCTTTTAGTTCAGAAACTGCTAGATTACGCCGTCCTTAACTCTGTTATAACCCATGTGCCCAGATGACTACAAACACAAAATACAATCTGACCACGCGAATTCTGCTTGCGATGGCTATCGGCATTCTTGTCGGAACTCTGTTCAAATTTCTGTTAGATGGCCAAGCCGAGCGCGTGGTAGATGCAGGAATTTTTAGCTTTGGGATCAAAGCTTTATTTATTGATGGTTTTTTTCATGTTGGTGGCCAGATTTTTATAGCCAGCTTAAAAATGCTGGTCGTGCCTTTAGTATTGGTGTCACTGATTTGCGGCACCAGCTCACTGAAAGACATCAGGACGCTGGGCAGAATTGGCAGCAAGTCGATGAGCCTTTATATTGTGACGACAGCTCTGGCGATAGCGCTGGCTGTGTTCTTTGCAACATTGGTCAAGCCTGGCGAAGGTGTCAACATGACACCTGCCAGCGATTTTAATCCGGGTCAGGCGCCAGGTCTGGCGCAAGTGTTCATCAATATGTTTCCAAGTAATCCGATTGATGCCATGGCCAAAGGCGAAATGCTGCAGATCATTGTGTTTGCAGTATTGTTTGGTGTGGCCTTAGCACTTTCAGGAGAAGCGGGTGAACGTCTGCGACTGATGTTTGAAGATATCAATACCGCAATGATGAAGTTAGTCAGTATTGTTATGCATTTTTCGCCATACGGCGTGTTTTTCCTGATGGCCAAGCAGTTCACTATTCTTGATCTTGGAGATATGGAGAATTTGGCCTGGTATTTTGGTCTGGTTCTTTTTGTCCTGGTGTTCCACGGTATTGTCGTTTATGGCGCATTCATCATGTTGGTTGCTCGCCTCAATCCGCTGAAGTTTTTCCGCAAAATGAAAGAGACTGCCCTGTTTGCCTTCAGTACATCCAGCAGTAATGCGACTATCGCCAGTAACATGACCACAGCTACACAAAAACTGGGCGTTGATAATAAAGTCGCTTCATTCACTATCCCGCTGGGCGCCACTATTAATATGGACGGCACTGCGATTATGCAGGGCGTCGCCACTGTATTTATCGCCCAGGTTTATGGTATTGACCTGACCGTCAACGACTATTTACTAGTGGTACTGACTGCAACGCTGGCGTCGATCGGTACTGCCGGTGTGCCTGGCGTCGGTCTGGTGATGCTGGCGATGGTGCTGCAACAGGTCAATCTGCCGGTTGAAGGGATTGCCCTGATTATTGGCGTGGATCGCTTACTGGATATGACGCGCACCGCGGTCAATATCACCGGCGATGCAATGGTCTCTTGCCTGGTTGGTAAAAGCGAAAACTGCTTTGACGAAGCGGTGTATAACGACCCCAAAGCTGGTCTGCTCAGCTGACACAATCAGACGTTTAAGTAAATATACGTCTTCATTAGCAAAAAGCCGGCATTCGCCGGCTTTTTGCTCTCAGGCACCTGCTGTGCCAGAGCGTATTACTGTGTTTTTCACCAACGAATACGCCAACAGGTCTCGATCAGGGATGAAGTCTCAAAACGGCGTCTGGCAAAGCCCTGCCCAGTCAGGTCACGTTGTTGCAACAATGTCACTTGTGCAAAGCCAAATAGCTCAGAGATTTCTTCCACTGGCACGCTAAAAGGCGGACCATTTTTTTCCGCTACCGGATACTCCAAACTTAACAGCAACATATCAGCAGCTGGCATTAAAGCCCGTAGCTGCCGGACATAGTCCCGGCGCATCGGCGCCGGTAATGCGATCAGTGCTGCTCTGTCGTATATGCGACGGCATTCTGCAACCTGTTCAGGTCTCAACGCAAAAAAGTCACCTTGCCAGAGCCGGATAGCCTCTGTTTCGTAACAAACAAAAACGTCTGATTGGTTGAGCGTGGCCTGCAGTTGATTTTCGGCAAAAAAGTCCCGACAGGCGATCTCTGACAATTCAGCCCCGACAACAGGTGCCTGCTGCGCCAAGAACAACAAGTCTGGTGATTTACCACATAAAGGCACAAATACCGGGCTGGAATTCAGCCAATCTGACGGGTCTGCACGCAGCAGCGGATGCGCGTCATCCTGTTGCCAGCCCAGTTGATTTTGTTGCCAGCATTGCAGCCAGAAATCCTGCTGCATTTTAGCGCCAGAACGTCAGTTGCTGCAGTTGTTGCAAACTGCTTTTCACAATACTTGCGGCAGTCAGACCGGCTTTTTCCGCCAGCGACTTGCGTACCCGATATTGCACTTTATACACCTTGCGCTCGGCCAATTGAGCGATCAGATAGTCGTCACTGGTACAAAGTGCGTCAACCAGCTTTAAATCAAGAGCCTGATAACCAAACCAATGTTCACCGGTGGCCACTTCGTCAATATCCAGTTGACGACGATGGCGCTGCACAAAATGTTTAAACAGCACATGGGTTTCTTCCAGTTCACGCTGGAATTTCTCCCGGCCCTTGTCGGTATTCTCACCAAACACTGTGACAGTGCGCTTAAATTCACCAGCGGTGAATTGTTCAAATTCGATGTGATTCTTTTTCAGTAATTTATTGAAGTTTGGTAACTGTGCGATCACGCCGATAGAGCCCAGAATGGCAAAAGGTGCCGCGATAATTTTGTCGGCAATACAGGCCATCATATAACCGCCGCTAGCGGCGACTTTATCGACCGCAACGGTCAACGGGATGTTTTTCTGCCGGACCCGCTCTAACTGGGAAGCTCCGAGGCCATAACCATGCACCACCCCTCCCCCCGACTCCAGCCTAACCAACACTGCGTCGTCTTTGCTGGCGACGGCCAGCACGGCAGTCACTTCTTCACGCAGTGCATCCACTTCATGTGCATCCATACTGCCGTTAAAGTCGATAACAAAAAGCCGGTGCTGCGGTGTTTCAGCTTTTTCAGCATGTTTTTGCCATTGCTTATAGGCTTTTTTCTCCAGCAGCTGTTGCTGTAAATCGGCCTGTAAATGCTGGTATTCCGCGGACAAATCATCAAAACACAGTTCGCCTTTACGCGCTTTTGGCTTTACCGACGCGACGACAATCATCACAATCACAGCGCCAATCGCCAGCACCAGAGTCAGGGTTTTGGCCAGAAACATGCCGTATTCCAGTAAAAATTCCACAAAAGTTCCTCAAACAATTGATTTGGTTGCATTCTAGCGCGTCTGTGCTCAAGCCGCATAGTCGCAGATTGAGTGCATGCAGCCCTGTGACGCTGGCTTGCGACGACCTGCAGATACCAAAGTTTTCAGCAGCCGAAAAAAAAACCCGGCGACGCCGGGTTTCTCAGGAAAAATCAGAACTACTGCGCTTTTAATACAGCCGCATTGGTCACCTGCACCGCAGTACCACGCGTCAGGAAAAACGAAGCAGTCTGACGTTGCATTTCTGTAGTGGCTGCAGCACTTGCTGTCGGACTCAGAATTGAACCGTGATCGCCTTCCGTAAAGCGAGCGATCGCCGCGCGTTCAATCGCATATCCGCCAGCTTTTGCCGGCAGACTGGCCGCACCAAGCAAACGAGCCAGTGGTTCAGTCCCACCTAAAGGCATGTTGACTGCCTGGTTCGGTATAACCTGGTCTGACTTATTAGTTCCACCATTGCCAACGACTTCCAGAATATGCACAGGCGTTTTGCCAGCAACATGCATTGCTGCATAGTTATTTGGATCGCCGGCATCGGTTATCGTTTGGGCAGCAAACACAAATTGACTGAACGTCGAACTAATCGCGGTTAAAGTTGCCACCTGCCCTTTTGCTGTCAGATCTGCTAAGTAACCATCGACAAATTTAGCGGCACAACCAGCATAAGTTGCAGCATCAACACAGACTTTTTGTGTATCAACAAAGGCTTTAAATCCTGATGACAGTGTCGACGATCCTAACATCACGTTTGACTTGATAGTATTACCAAAGGCTGTCGATTCAAGCAGGAAATTCGCTACTGCGCCGCCGGGCATGGCCAGTGTACTGGACTTTATTTTGTATAAAGCGTCTGCGGCCGGAACCCCGGTTGAGGCATTTGCTAAAGCCACCATACTGGCGCCAGTAATTGCACCTAAAGAGTGACCGATAAACTGCACGTCCTGCGTATTCAGCAATCCGGCAACGTTATTGAAGTTCAGGCCTAAACGTAAACCAAGCATGTCAGCAATACTCTGACGCAAGTTATCGCGGGTCACCAGCATATTCGCCAGATTCATGTAAACGGTCGCGTTACCGGATTGCTGACAGACTGCCTCAGAAGCAGAGATGTCAAATTTGCCGTCACCATTCACATCAAAACCGCGACTGCCGTGTAATGGGTGATCAATAGCAACAGTGGCAAAGCCTTGCGACGACAATGTGCCGGTAATGGCGAGCATGCTTTCTTTACAAGCAGTAATGCCATGCTGCAGGATCACCACTGGCCAGCCGCCTTCTGGCTTCTTCAGGCCATAAGCTTCATTTGGCACCGTCATCTGTACTTGCAAGGTTTGCATTGAATTGACTTTCGGTACGACGTTAAATTTGGTCAGGTGCCGCTGTTTATCGATGCCAAAATCACGTAAAGCACCGCCACTGGCGCCTTTACATACTGCATCATTCTGCAGTTGTGCCGGGGTGGTGATGCCTGCTTCCAGTGCTGTTTTTTGTGCATCTGTTAATGAGGCGATCATTGCACCGCTGTCACAGCGGCCAGTCCAGCGTGTATTCAGCGCTGCATTTGGCGCATCCGCGGTAGACACGCCCAGATAATATGGCAGACTGATGGTCCCGGCATAATATTGCGCCAGTTTGAAGGTGAAACGCGGGTCAGCAGGATTGTCCGGAATAGTTGCGCCAGGGAACAAAATATCCGACACCAGTTTACCGGTATTCTGCACCAGAACTTGCGGTGGGGTATTACCGTTCAGCGGACTTGGCAGCATCAGCTGTTTCACCGTTGCTAATACGTTCGCAGTGGATTGAGTGGTAATAGCTGCAGTGTAAATAATCGATTCTTTCGCGATAGACTGCGTTGAAACTGCATTTTCAAAACTATTAATAACGCCCTGCAGTGAGCGCTGAGCTTCAGAACCTAGCGGCATCGTTGCCAGATCCTGCTTTACCAGCTCATAAGTAGTTGATGGCAATACGCTGCGGCCTTCCGAATCTTTCAGACTATTCGTCAGCACCAGAATATAAGTGGTCGCAGGTTTTAATGGCTTTAACGGGATCACCGCGACATTGTTACCAACGGCTTTGGTGACAAAATCCTGGCCATAAGTGAGCTGACCAACAGCTTTACAGGCTACGCCACGTGGTACCGTGCGGCAAGACGCATCGGCAGAAGCCGGGTCTCCCATCAACACCTCGACCAGACGCACTGAGTCAGGACGCGCAGCGCTGGCAGCATCCAGACTTACACCACCGGCAAAGGCCAGTTCGATACTGAAAGGGTTCTGCGTTGACCAGCCATCGAGCGCACCCAGCGCAGTTTGTGGATCTGTGTAGTTAGGCGTGGCAGCGGATTCACCAGGCATCACTAAAGTGCCATCTGTAGTGCCTTGGAACAACAAGTCATTCGGAACAGATACTTTACTGGCAGTAGGGTCAAACACTACGCGACTGGCAGGGACCAGAAACTGGTCGTTATTCGCCGTATCTTGTTTGATATCATTCAGTGAGTCACCACCACAGCCGGTCAGCCCAAGCGCGCTGGTCACCGCCAGGCTAATCAGAAGCTTCTTCATACGTTCTCCCCGTGTCCTGATTTTTTTGTTATATTTCCGCAGCTTAGCTGGCTGCAGATTAAAATTCCTTTGTGTAGACTGGTAACAGCTACGACCAGTTAAACTTAACCCAATCAGAAAAAATTCGCTAGGGCTATTCTGCAGTTCTCTGAAGAAAGGTGCAAAAAGCCCGACAACCCTGTATTCTGCGCGCGATTTCAGCAGCTGCACAGGTTGTTTTCTCATGCATAATTTTCAGGCAAAGCCAGATGAACTGGCAGGTAAAACGATTTTAGTCACAGGCGCCGGCGACGGTATTGGTCACCAGGCCGCTTTGTCTTTTGCAATGGCCGGCGCGACCGTGATCCTGCTCGGCAAAACCACCAAAAAACTCGAAGCCGTTTACGATGAAATCATCGCCAGCGGCGCGCCGGAGCCGGCGATAGTGCCGCTGGATTTAAACGGCGCCACCAAACAACATTACATCGACATGGCCAATACCATTAAAGCAGAATTCGGCAAACTTGACGGTCTGTTGCACAATGCCGGCATGCTTGGTGTGTTAACACCTTTTGAACATATTGACCTGGAAACCTGGCAGAAAATTATGCAGGTCAACGTGACAGGCGCGATGCTGATGACGCAGGCGTTATTGCCGGTGATGGCGCTGGCACCACTGGCGTCACTGGTGTTTACATCGTCTGGGGTTGGAAAAAAAGCCCGCGCTTACTGGGGGCCTTATGCAGTATCTAAATTTGCTACCGAAGGGCTGATGCAGCTGATTGCTGACGAGTACGAGAACTCAACTATCCGTACCAACTGTATCAATCCGGGCGCCACACGCACCAAGATGCGCAATGCGGCTTATCCGGGTGAAGACCAGAGGTTGCTGAAAACACCGGCGGAGATCATGCCTATTTATATGTATCTTATGTCAGACCAAAGCCGGCATGTTAACGGCCTGTCACTGGATGCACAGCCTAAATAGCCCGCAACAACATGGCTACGCATAAAAAACAGGAGCTCAAGGCTTAAGGCTGCTCGTTTAACAACGAGCAGCCTTTTTCTTTGTGGGGTATTTGGACGGTTTTGCCAGTACTTCCCTTGGGTAACTGGGCCGGTTTCGCTTTTCTGGGAGTATCAAACGTT
>SSFI01000099.1 GCA_008015325.1 Rheinheimera sp. | reverse complement strand
TCAAACTACCTTGATAACGGCTCAGCGCATCCAGCAATTCAAACTGCAGTTCAGCCTGGCGTGGGCTCAGTGCTTTATCTTGCGCCGGCCGGTCGCGCAGCATCAGCAATAACTGCTCAGGACTGTCGCCTTGTTGCAACCGCTCATACAGAGATTGCCGGATGGCTTCACGCTCAGGCGATTTAAACCAGTCCTGATCGGGCAGCACTTGCTGGCAAACCGGTGTTGTTTTGGCCACTGTCGTGTCCGGTTGAGTGGTGGCGGACACTGCGATTGCAGGCTGTGCGACGCCTGTGTCGACAGCTGTGATCTGCTGTTGTGGCTTTGCTGGCTGGTTCACTGATAACAGCCAGTACAGCCCAATGCCGCCGCAAAGCAGCGCAAGCAGAGCCAGGCTGCGGCTTTTACTCATTCGCCACCGCCAACAACGGGTTGGCGTCATAGCGGGATAAATCTTCCAGCCAGGCCAACAACAGCGGCTCTTTGGCGAGTGTTTGCTGCAGCGTAGTAAAAACTGCAGGTTGATACTGCTGCAAGCGGCGCAACCGGCTTAGGTGCGACCCTTCCGGTTTCGCCATTTTCTGCATAATTTCCAGCAGGGCCGGATGCAGCTTTTTATCGCGATAGCTAATGTCGAGCGCCAAATCTAATGCGTCTGGGCCTACGCTTGGCTGGTCAACGGCAACATTTTCCTCAAGTAACAAAGCGACCGCATCTGGCCCGGCGGCAAAGGCCTGTGGATATAAATTACGGCCGTAGATGTCCTGCAAGTGCAAAGAAAAACCCCGTGCAAGAAGTTCGCGCCAAAAGGCTGCAGTAGTTTTGCCTTTGAATAACATCTGCAAACTATCAGTTGGTTGTGGCTGCCAATAGCCAGCCAGTGCGGTGTCATACTGCAGGTATTTCAGGGTAAAGCCAGCGTGTTCAGCGCTACCGGCGTTTTGCAGGCGGGCGATCACCCGTGCGCGATTTTGCTCGGTCAGTGGCGCTACCCTGACGTCTTTACGTGCTGGTAAGACTCTGCCGGCTAAGGCCGGGTCGGTTTGATGCAAGTGCAGCGCTACCACATGAAGATCAGGCTGGTTGTTTTTGGCAGCGTTGAGCGTGTGGCTGATTTGTGCTTCTAGCCATAAACCTTGTGCCTGCAAAGCGCGAGCGCGTGCTTGCTGACAGCGCTGATTTGTTTGTTCAAATTGCTGGTCTGAGTGCTGCAGCGGCTGCAAAAATGCCGACAACGCCTCGCTGACTTGCACCGGCTGGATAGCTTGGAGCTGTTGCTGTTCGGCTAGTTTTAGCCGCGCCGGATCTGCGATGATCTGGCCGTATTGGTTGTCCTGCCGCACGGGGGCCAGATTCCAGATGGAATGTACCGTCAGCGTTTCTACGTTATCTGTTTGTGTCTTTGATGCATGAAGTACATAACCACGTTGTTGCAGGTAACGGATGGTCTGTTCGCGGTCCGGCACAATGTGCTGCGGGCTGGCCTGTTTTACAGCCGGAGCGTGCCAGTCGGGCGCACTGAAAGCTAAATCCAGCGCACTGTATTGGCCGGGCACCTGCGTTGGTTCGATATTGTAACTGGCCAATAACGGTAATAAATCAACGCGAAAAAACAGCACAGCGATGTCAGCCAGATTCATGCCCTGCATGCGGAAGTCGGCTGGTGCTTTGGTTTTTTGCAACAGTAACTGCAGGGTGTCGGCACTGATTAGTTTCAGACCAACAGCATAGTCATTGCCATTAAGCTCAACGTCTGCCAGCGCACTGCGCAGCAGCGTCAGGTCATGTCCGGCAACCGATAGCAACATAGATTTCAGGGTAAATGGGAGCAAAAAGCCATCAGGTGAGATAAACGAGGCATCGAATAACGCTGAATTTTTGATTTGTTGCACCTTTGCCTGCGGGGTGCCAGGTGACTGTTGCAGCTGTTGCAACGCTTCGTTATGGTCGGCTACCGGTTGTGGATTTTTTGCCTGTTTAGCCAGTAGCTGCTGCTGAGCCATTTCTAAATCAAGCAGATATTGCGATGGCAGACTCAGTTGTAACTCGGTATAGGGCACAGCATTGAGCAACTGTTGCTGCAGATAGCCTTGCAGCTTTTTCCTTAAACTGAGCCGATGCTCCTCATACTGATCCCGATCAGGTAACTGGCAGCGCTCAGATGTCTCGGGCTGCTCAGCGGGAGGACGCTGAACTGAGGCTGGCTGGCCCGTAGCCGCAACCGATGGCTGATCAGCATGCTGGGCACGCGCGACTGCTTTCGCGGTCACACTTTGCTCTGGCCACAACCACCAACCCAGCGCCAGCGTTGCGGTCAATAACAGCGAACGTTTCAGCATTTAGTTTTTAATAAAAGTTTCAAACACGCTGCTGTAGTCTTTGCGATAAGCCTGCGACATCGCATCGCTTAAGGTGTCGTGATAAAAACTATAAAGTTCTCGGGCTTGCGCGGCGATATTGGCACCTTCACCGCTTTGCCGGGCCAGCGAATTCACTACATGTGACAGGCTCTTTTCCACCGTTTGTAAATCCCGTTGTTCAGCTTCCATCAGCAAACTGATTTCGGTCAGGGCTTTGTAGATGTCTTTCAGTTGTTCGATATGTTCTTTATGCACGTCGATGGAAAAATCAGTGCTGTGGATGCGGAATTTCAGTTCGATGTCGAGGTCGATAGTGCCGGCCGTTTCCAATGACACATTGCGGATGTCGGCATTGATATATTCATAACGCTTCAGCAGGCGCTTTTTACTGAGCGCGGTGTTGCCGTCCAGATGCAGCAACGCGAAGTTAGTAAAACAGTATTCGTCAGTTTTACTTTTGATTAGAAAGAAGATTTTTTCGCCAGTTTCGTGTTTGATGTAGTCGTCAGCTTCAACTTTATTGTAGTTTTCCGGGCTGATGACGCGACCGATATCACTTAATCCCAATGCTTCTGAGGCAATTTTACCAAACATAACTTGTTCCTTGTCTTTGATATGGAAACGAGAGACTGAGATTCAGAGCTTACCAAGGGCTGGAGTGAGCTGCAAGATACAAGATGTTAACAAAAATATCCGCTTGCCGGTGCTGCGCAAAGTCGCAGGGGCCTGCGACCTCGCGCCGGCCCTTATTGCTGATGCCGGGCTTTTAATACATCAATGACGTCATTGAGCTGCAAGTCTTGCGAGCGCAACAACACCAGCAGGTGGAAGATTAAATCCGCCGCTTCGTTTTTCAGCTCGTCGCGATCACCGGCCATCGCAGCTAACGCCGATTCCACACCTTCTTCACCGACTTTTTGCGCGATGCGTTTGACGCCGCGGGCAAACAAACTGGCGGTGTAGCTGGACTTCGGATCTGCATGCTGGCGACTCGCGATGACATTTTCCAAATCTGTTAAAAAACTTAACGCCGGTGCGTTGCTGTTTTGATCATGCCAGCAGGTTTCAGTGCCAACATGGCAGGTTGGCCCGTCTGGTAACGCCAAAGCGAGCAGGCTGTCACGGTCACAGTCGGCGCTTATGCTTTGCAGCTGCAAAAAATGCCCTGAGCTTTCGCCTTTGGTCCAGAGCCGGTTTTTGCTGCGACTGAAAAAGGTCACCCGGCCGGTTTGCAGTGTAGTGGCGACGGCTTCGCTATTGGCAAAGCCTTGCATCAGTACTTTGCCGGACACCGCATGCTGCACTATCAACGGCAGTAACCCATCGGCTGGCCATTTTAACTGTTCCAGCTGATCAGGCAGCGGCGCATTCGCGTCTAACACAAAACTCATGGCCGGATCTCCACGTTAGCAGCAATTAAGGCTACTTTTAAATCAGCGATGGCAATAATGCCTTTATGAAACACTGAAGCGGCGAGGGCGCCGTCGACGTCCGCGTCACGAAATACGTTGATAAAATGCTGCACCGCGCCGGCGCCGCCGGAGGCAATCAACGGCAGCTGGCAATACTGGCGCACTAAAGAGAGCTGCGCTAAATCATAACCCTGGCGCACGCCATCCTGATTCATGCAGTTCAGCACGATTTCACCGGCACCACGGCGCTGCACTTCTTCGACCCAATCCAGTAATAACCAGCGGGTTTTCTGGCTGCGGGTTTCGTCGCCGGTGTACTGATAGACCTGGTATTGGCCGGTGGTAGCGTCGAAATAACTGTCGATGCCGACCACCACACACTGCTGGCCAAAAGCCGCGTTTAGTTCACTAATCAGTTCCGGCCGCGCCAGCGCCGGGCTATTAACTGAAATTTTGTCTGCACCGAGTTCCAGAATTTTGCCGGCGTCGGCGACGGATTTGATGCCACCGGCGACACAAAACGGAATATCGATGACTTCAGCAATTTTGCGCACCCAGCTTTTGTCGACGACGCGGCCATCGCTGGAGGCGGTGATATCGTAAAACACCAGCTCGTCAGCACCTTCTTCGGCGTAACGGGCGGCGAGCGGGACTATGTCACCGATGATTTCATGATTGCGAAATTGCACGCCTTTGACCACGACGCCATCGCGCACATCCAGACAAGGAATTAACCGTTTTGCCAGCATGCGATCGCCTCCTCAATGGTGAATTTGCCTTCCAGTAAGGCACGGCCCAGGATCACGCCGGCGACAGGCGAAGGCTGACCTGCTTGCCCGCGTAAACTGCGAATATGGTCTAAGTTGCCAACACCACCGGACGCTTGCCAGGCGATGCTGGGGTATTTCGCCGCAAGTTCCTGATACAGCTCAACATTCGGTCCTTGTAAAGTGCCATCGCGGCTGATGTCGGTACAAAGCACATGCCGTGCGCCGGCATCCAGCATGCCATCGAGTACCTGCTCCAGCGTGATGCCGGAGGCTTTGATCCAGCCGTGGCTTGGCAGGGTTTTTTCGCCTTGTTCGTTGATGGAGACATCCAGCGCCAGCACGAGGCGCTCGCCGCCATATTGTTTGAGCCACTGCTGCACCAAAGCACTTTCCCGAATTGCGAGCGAACCGATCACCACCCGGCTGGCGCCGGCTTCTAACAAAGTGACTAAATCGGCTTCGCTACGTACACCGCCGCCAACCTGCACC
>SSFI01000110.1 GCA_008015325.1 Rheinheimera sp. | reverse complement strand
TTTCGCTGAACGCGCTGAGCTTATTTGGTCTGGTACTTGCCATCGGTATTGTTGTCGACGACGCCATCGTCGTGGTGGAAAACGTCGAGCGCAATATCGAAGCCGGTTTGTCGCCACTTGCCGCCACGCAGCAAGCGATGAAAGAAGTCACAGGCCCAATTATTGCGACCACGCTGGTGCTGGCTGCGGTGTTTGTGCCGACCGCTTTTATGACCGGTCTCACCGGCCAGTTTTATAAACAGTTTGCGCTGACTATCACTATTTCAACGGTGATTTCTGCGCTGAACTCGCTGACGTTAAGCCCGGCGTTAGCTGCCCTGCTGTTAAAACCACATGGTGCCGCCCCGGATAAACTGACAGTGCTGCTCGATAAGTTATTTGGTCGTCTGGTGTTCAAGCCATTTAACCGGTTGTTTGCCCGTGGCAGTGAACGTTATGGCAAAGCGGTCAGCAAAATCATTCGTTTTGGTGGTATTACCGGCGTGTTATATCTGGGCCTGTTAGGTTTAACCGGTGGCATTTTTGCCAACACACCAACCGGTTATGTACCGCAGCAAGACAAACAATATCTGGTGGCTTTTGCCCAGTTGCCGGACGCTGCCTCGCTGGAGCGTACTGAAGCTGTGATTAAAAAGATGTCAGAAATCGCGCTGAAACATCCGGGTGTAGCGCACTCTGTCGCTTTCCCTGGCCTGTCGATCAACGGGTTCACCAATAGTCCGAACGCCGGCATTGTGTTTACGCCGTTAAAAGATTTCAGTGAACGGCAAGACCCGTCCATGTCAGCCGGCGCTATTGCTGCCGACTTAAACGCCCAGTTTGCCGGCATTCAGGACGCCTTTATCGCCATCTTCCCACCACCACCGGTGCAGGGTCTTGGCACTATCGGCGGTTTCCGTCTGCAGCTTGAAGACAAAGCCAACCTTGGGTATGAAGAGCTGTACAAAGTGACGATGGCGGTGCAGATGAAAGCCTGGCAAACACCGGAATTGGCCGGCGTATTCTCGGGTTATCAGGTTAATGTGCCGCAGCTGGATTTGGATGTCGACCGGGTCAAAGCCAAAGCGCAGGGTGTGTCATTAGATGATTTGTTTGCGACGCTGCAGGGTTATTTAGGCGGTACTTATGCCAACGACTTTAACCAGTTTGGCCGCACTTATCAGGTCAATGTGCAGGCAGATGAAGCCTTCCGGCAGGATCCGGCGCAAATTGCCAATCTGAAAGTGAATAACCAGCATGGTGAACTGGTACCGATCGGTAGTTTTGTGACCGTGAACCATAGCGCAGGTCCTGACCGCGTCATGCATTACAACGGCTTTACCACCGCAGAAATTAACGGTGGGCCAGCACCGGGCTACAGCAGTGGTGAAGCGCGGGCGGCTATTGAAAAAATTCTGGCCGAGACTTTGCCACCTGGCATCAGCTATGAGTGGACTGAGCTGACTTATCAGCAAATTCTGGCCGGTCATGCGGAATATCTGGTGTTCCCGCTGGTGTTGTTGTTGGTCTTCATGGTGCTCGCCGCCTTGTATGAAAGCCTGCGTTTGCCGCTCGCCATCCTGCTGATTGTGCCGATGACGCTGTTGTCCGCGATGATTGGCGTCTGGATCTTTGGTGGTGACAACAACATCTTCACGCAAATTGGCTTGATTGTATTGGTGGGTTTAGCGACCAAAAACGCCATCCTGATTGTCGAGTTCGCCCGGGAAAAACAACAGCATGGCATGACTGCACTGCAGGCAGTGCAGGAAGCGGCGCGTTTACGGTTACGGCCAATTCTGATGACGTCGATTGCCTTTGTAATGGGCGTAGTGCCACTGGTATTCAGTAGCGGTGCAGGTGCCGAAATGCGTCAGGCCATGGGCGTGGCGGTGTTTGCTGGCATGATTGGCGTGACCTTCTTTGGCCTGCTGCTGACACCATTGTTCTACACCATGCTGGCCGGCAAAAAACCGGCAAAAAATACCGAAGAAACCAACCTGCCTGTGCATATCGGGGTGACTCATGACTAATTTGTTTCGTCCATCGGCCCTTGCCCTGCTGCTCAGTCTGAGCCTTGGCGGCTGTGTCAGCAGCCAGTATCAGGCACCAACGCAGCTGACTGCTGAGCAGCCGCTACCAGCGCAATATCAGCTGGTGGTAAAGCCAGCTGATTGGTGGCAACAACTGCACGACCCGCAACTGATGGCATTGTTACAGCAGGCCGGCGCGCAAAACGCCAGCCTGCTGGCCGCCAGCGCTAATGTAAAACGTTATACCGCACTGCAAAATGATGCCGACGACAATGATTTGCCAAAGCCAACCGCAACGGCAGGTATGGAACGTTCGCAGCAAGGCAAAGATGGTGTGGTGTCGAGCCGTTATCAACAAGGCGTCAGTGTAAGCTGGCAGCTGGATTTATCCGGTGCGGTCGCACTGGCTGAACAAGCGGCACAGCAGGACCGCGACATCGCCGTGTTGCGTCTGCAGGAACTGCAACTGGCGGTGCTGACGCAAGTCGCCCGGCACTATGGCGACTGGCTGGGTGCACAGCTGCAAATTGATGTAGCACAGGCCAACCTCGCCAACCTGGCAAAAACCCGCTCAATAGTGCAGGCGCAGCTGGATGCCGGCAGTGCGTCGGCGCTGGAACTGACACGGTTACAAGCGCAGATTTATCAGGTCGAAGCCGGGTTGCCGGCGCTTTACTTACAGCAATCGCAGGCGCAGCTGGCGCTGGCCGCGCTGACGGCACAAACAGAAGTGAGACTTGCCAAACGCAGCCTGCCGCAATTCAGTCAGCCGCTGGCGCTGGCGCAGTGGCAGGATGTATTGGCAAAACGGCCTGATTTAGCGATTGCTGAGCGACAACTGGCCAAAGCGCATACGCAGCTGGCGATTGATAAAGCCGCCTGGTATCCGCAGTTGTCGCTGCAGGGCTTTCTTGGATTTGTCTCGCTTGGCAGTATTAAGACCGGTAGTGAGCAACAAAGCTGGAGCCTGGCGCCGAGTTTAAGCCTGCCGGCGGCAGATCCCTGGTCTGTGGCCGATCGCATCGACGCCAGCAGCGCTGGTGCTGAAGTCGCGCTGCAGCAATACCGCGCTTTGGTGTTTGACGTCGTGCGCGACCTCAAAGGCAGTCTGGATGCGTATAACCAGGGCCGGCGCGCCCAGTTACTGCAGCAGCAACAACTTGCAGCGAGCAGCGAGGCGGTGCGGCTGACACAGCTGCGCTACCAGAGTGGTATGGCGGATTTTCTGCAGTTACTCGATGCCGAGCGTGAACTGCTGAGCGCACGGGATCAGGCCGCCCGTCTCAATCTGGCGAACTATCAGCAGATGGTGGGTTTATATCAGCAATTTGCTGCAGGTATCGTGTTATAAGCCGGTTTTTGCCGGCGGTTTAACACTGAACTGCCAGCTGTATTTTTGCAACAATGCCTTAAACTGGCCCTGGCTGGCGCGGGCATTGATGTAATTATCCAGCAGCTGACGCTGCAGCGGTCTTAAACGTGGTGAATAGACACAATGTACCTGATAATGCGCCAGCTCCAGTTGCTGTAGCCGATTCACTGGCAATAAATAATGCGCTTCCACTTCTGACATCACTACCGCGTCCGCTTTGCCAGCCAAAAAAGCGGCTGCGGCTTCTTCCGGGGACAGATAATCGGCTCTTTTGAGGCTGTTATTGCGAAACAACGGTTCTATTTGCGGGTACTTATAACCGTCAACTGTCGCAATAACACTGTCTGGACCGCTCAGCGCCGTTAAATCCGGCAGGGGCTTTTCACTGAGTACGACATCGGCGTAAGCAAACAGCGGCGGACTCCAGCGTAATAAGGGTTCCGGATACCAGGCCGGATTGGCGCGGCAATAGATGTCGGCTTCGCTTTTCAGTAAGGCGCCTGCGATGGCGGCGCGATCAAAAGATTTTAACCGCAGTTGCATGCCAAGTTGCTGGCTTAGTTCACGGTAGATATCGATGAGGTAACCGGATTGTTGTTGCGGGTCTTGGGCGCGGATAATGGCGGGAGGCGTAATAAAAGCGCCATCGACGGCGGTCAGAATCTGGTCTTTCGCACTGGCAGTTGTTGTGACTAAAAACAGCCCAATTAACGTCAGGCTCAACTTCATCTTGTTGCTGCGCACCGCTTCCATTCCTGTGTTTTTTTTCAGCAGTCTACGCCTTCAGGCGTCTGCTGACCAGTCAGATTTGTGCCAACATTCCTGACTGACGTTCGCGGCGGCGATAGCTGGGATGTTGCAGCGTACTGTGGCTGACCTGAAAGCGCTGACTGAAAAATTGCAGCACGCCATCAACACTGAGGCGGGCATAAGGCAGCTGATGTCTGGCAATGACGGCGCTGCCAAGCTGGCTCAGCGCCTGCTCCAGAGTCAGACCTGTTGGTTTGGGTAAACGGTAGAGTTGAAACAGAAAATTCAGCGTGGACACTGCATAAGAAGCACCAGCCTGCACCCGGATTAATTGCAGCTCCTGTAAGCGGAAACCGATGTCGCGGATGCGTTGTAAACGAAGATGCTCGGTCATGATGCGGGTCCTTATTCAAACTGCTGATACTGCTGTATCGGAGTCAGGCCGCTAAACTTGAATGCAAAGTGCCACCCCAACGCGCCGCCATTTGAAAAGTTATTATTTTTCAATTGGTTATTTTTTTAAAAACTCTACTAACAGGCCGCAGCAACAGCCTGCGCCACATGGCAGCAAAAATATTTGCAGCAGCCCCTTTAATAACATAATGTGATTAATTAAGCTGCCAGAGCACAACCCCTGAGGAGAACAACATGATTGCGGTGATTGGCGAGAACGTCATTGATATTTTCAGCGAAGCAGACGGCCGTTTTGTCGCGAAAACCGGCGGCTCACCGTTAAATCTGGCCATCGCCTGTGCGTTGCAGCAGGTGCCGGTCAGCTATCTGTCACCGTTGTCGTCAGACGCTTTTGGCGACGCATTCCGCCAGTTACTGCAAAGCCATGGCGTCAGCGCCGATTTTCCGCAGGCATCCAAAGCCCCCAGTTCTCTGGCTTTTGTCCGCATCGACGCTGGCGGCCAGCCCAGCTACAGCCTTTACCGTCAGGGCATTGCCGACCGGGATTACACTGCTGAGCAGCTGATCGCGGCGTTACCAGCAGACTGCCGTATTCTGCATACCGGGTCGCTGGCGCTGGAGCCGCAAGATGCCGGGAAATTAATCCCGGTGTTACAGGCCGCCAAACAACGTGGCATCCGGCTCAGTGTCGATATCAATGTGCGTTTGCAATTTGTCAGTGATGTCGATGCTTATCGCGCTGTGATTGAACAGGTGCTGACACTTGCCGACTATATCAAAGCCAGTGATGAGGATTTAGCAGCACTTTATCCGGCGCTCAGCCTGCAAAGCGCGGTCGGAAAAATCCGCGCGCAGGCGCCAGAGGCGCTGTTGGCGCTGACTTGTGGGGCTGAAGGCGCGAGCCTGTATCTGGGCAGCCAGGTCATTTCCCAGCCTGTGATTCAACCGACGGTTTTTATCGACACCGTCGGCGCCGGCGATACCTTTTTTGCCAATCTGTTAGTGCAGTTGCTGCAGTTACATCCGACAAATCAAGCGCTCACTGATTTAGATTTAGCCTTGTGCCAAAACGCACTAAAACGCGCCTGCCTCGCCGCCAGTCTGAATATTGCCAAAACCGGCTGTCAGCCGCCGGATAAAGCAACGTTGGACCAAGCGCTGGCAGTTTGCTAACGCCGGCTTCAGATTTGCAGCTGAACCTTGTGTGATGCCAAAACCACACCGACAAGACAAGAATGCAGTTGCACAGCGGGGGATCAACCGGTTCCCGCTGTGCGCATCTAGTCAGCGCCTTGCGATCAGCAGCTGATGCGGTGCCAGCCACTCTGCTTTGGTGGTATGCACTGAGGCGATTTGATGCCACTGGGCACGGCACTGCTGCTGAGTGAACTCGACCAGTAAATAACCGCGCCGCGACAATTCACACCAGGCGAGTTCGTCGATCAGTTGCGGCAACACACGCGATAACTGTGTTGCCTGCGCCTCATCGAGCTGCAGATACTGTTCAATACCCGGCGATGACACTGACGCTGTCGCCAGCTCAACCCCCACCGGTTCACCTGCGGCGTTTTTCAGCTCACTGTGCCAGGCGTTGTGTGTATCGCCGGCCAACACCAGCACCTGACGGCCACTGTCGCGCAAACGCTGATACAAGCGTTCGCGCTCTACCGGAAAACCGTCCCAGGCATCAAGATTATATGGCAGCACGCCTTGCAGCCTTTTTCGCTGGGCAGAGGTCAGCTGTTCGGTCGGCAGGGCTTTTAAATCAGCCAGTTGTTGCAGTTGCGACAATAATTCCGGACCGGGTTTACCGAGAGCCGCCAGGGCTTCGCCCGGCAATTCCATCCGAGCCATCAGCACTTGCTGCGCCAGCACCTGCCAGTGGCAAGCGGATTGGGTCAAGCCCTGACTCAGCCAGTCCAGCTGCGTGGGCCCCAACAAGGTCCGCGTCGGGTCCTGCACCGCTTTGGTCATTGCGGCAACATCCAGTTTGCCGTCGCGCTGAAACTGCGGAAAATCCAGCCATTGGCTGCGGGCGCAAACCCGGGTGTCCAGCAGATACAGTTGAACTAAATCACCATAGGCCAGGCTGCGGTACAACGGCTCGCCTTGCTGTACGTGGGGGCGGATCGGCAGCCATTCGTAATATGCCTGCAGCGCTGCCAGTTTACGCGCCTGAAAATCGCCTTCACCCGGGCTGTGGTTTTCGGCGCCACCGGTCCAGATATCGTTGGCGATTTCATGGTCATCCCAGACCAGTAAAAAAGGATGGCGACCGTGTAACTGCTGCAGCGCCGCGTCGGCGCGGTAACAGGCATAACGCCGGCGATAGTCCTGCAGCGTCAATAACTCACAACGGTTATCCGGCGCATAGAAGCGGCCAAACTCAGCAGCGCGCTCGGTGGCATAACCGTCAGCGGCATATTCATACAGATAATCTCCGAGGTGGACCACCGCGTCTAAATCGCTGCGTTCCGCCAGTTGCTGATAGACATGAAAATAACCAGCCGGATAATTACTGCAGCTGACCACGGCAAAACGGGCGGTGCTTAAAGCGCCTTGTGGCAGGGTGCGGGTCTGGCCTACCGGTGAGGACACTGAACCGGCGCGAAAACGGTAAAAATAAGCCTGACCGGCGCTTAAACCGGCGGCATCGACTTTAGCGCAGTAATCCTGGTCGGCATGCGCCACGCAATCAGCGGCGACCACTAAGTTGCGAAAGGCCGCATCTGTGGCGACTTCGAGCCGCAGCTGCACCTGAGCAAGCGGGCCTGCCGGTGTCACCCGCGTCCATAACACCACGCGGTCATGCAGCGGATCGCCACTGGCGACGCCATGCAAAAAACTAAGCGGAAACTCAGGCTCAGCACTGACCAGCGAAGCCGCTGGCGCGCTGACGCAACCACTGACAGTACTAAAACCACCGGCTGCAGCCACTATGGCGGACAACCTTATAAACTCGCGACGACTCCACTGCTTCATATCAGACTCCGGCTTTATTTGCGCCAGTCTGCCCGACGAAAATGACCGGTTGATGACGTTGCCGGCAGTATTGCAACAGAGCATTGCACGCCATAAATCTTTCACGGAACTGTCAGAAATTTGCCGCATCGCACTGGCAAGATGCTCGCGGCTTCTTCCTGTGGCCACCCGTTTGGGTTGTTGTGTATCCTTGTCCTTGGTCCTTGCCGAATTTTTTGGGGCCTGAATGGTGACGTCTTTTGACGTCACCTTTTTTATTGGCGTATCACAATGCCAACGCCGGCACTGCAGACTGCATCACTGCGGTCGCGCAATCTTGTGGTCTGGACGGGTTATCGCGGAAAAAACTGTGCCATGGTGCCGGATGTCCTAATCCATAACCCTGGCCATAATGCACGCCGATACTGCGCAGCAATACGCAAGTAGCTTCATCCGGTACAAATTCAGCAATAGTCTGAATTTGCAGACTACGGGCGATATCGGCCATCGCGCGCACCATCACCGCATCAGTGGCATTTTGCGTCATGGCTTTAACAAAAGAGCCGTCAATTTTCAGGTAATCCACCGGCAGGTGTTTCAGATAAGCAAAAGACGACATGCCAACACCAAAATCATCCAGCGCAAATTTGCAGCCGATCTGGCGCAGACTGTCGATAAAGCGCCTGGCGGCCGCCATGTTGGTGATAGCCGCTGTTTCGGTGATCTCAAAGCAGATTTTGCCGGCCGGAATACGGCAGAGCGCCAGCTGCTGCTGAATATAAGGCAGCAGCTCCGGATCACTCAACGACGGCCCGGATAAGTTAATGGCGATTTTATCCAGCTGCTCCAGCTGCAACGGGCTTTGCGACAGCAGCTGCAACACGCGGCGGATCACCCAGCGGTCAATCAACCCCATCAGGCCCTGCTGCTCAGCCAGCGGAATAAACAGCGCCGGACTCACCATCTGCCCATCATTGTCCCGCAGCCGCAGCAGTACTTCGAGATGCAGGCCTTGTCCTGTCACGGATAAAGGCACAATCGGCTGGGCATACATTTCAAACAAATCTTCATCCAGCGCTTTGTGCAGCAGCGATAACAACTGGCGTTGCTGCGCCAGATGATTTAGCTCAGGCCCGTCAGTATCGACAATAAAATAGCGGTTGCGGCCCTGATGTTTGGCCAGATAACAGCCGCTGTCGGCCGCTTTGACTAAATCAGTCAGGCTGCCCCGATAGCCATCCAGCGCCACCACACCGACACTGGCGCCGATGGTAAAAATCTGCTGTTGCCAGTCAAAGCGAAAAGCGGCGATTTGTCGTAATAACTGCTGTAAATGCTGGCTGACTGCCGCCAGATCGCGACCAGTTAACACCAGACAAAACTCGTCGCCGCCAACCCGCGCCAGCACATCGGCTTCGGTTAAATCGGTGCTGAGCAGGCTGGCGACCCGGCGCAACAGCTCATCGCCGGCCAGATGACCACAACTGTCATTAATTTGCTTAAACTGGTCCATATCGATGTAACACAAAGCACCGGCCTGCGGTTGTTGCAGTAAAGCGGCGAGGCGTTGCTCAAAGGCATAGCGGTTTAATAAACCGGTGAGCTGATCATGTTCAGCCTGATAACGGATTTGCTGTTGCAGCGCCTGTTCCCGGCTGACGTCACGAAAAGTCATCGCCAGGCCTTGTGCCGATTTCACCACCTGCAAACGCAGCCAGCGCGCATGAATAAGCATGGACGGCTGCGCCAGCACTGCCTCATAAGGCTGCCCCGTCTGGTCCACTTTCAGGCAACGCCGTAATAACCATGTTGCATCCAGTTGCTGGCAAAGCAGCGCCAGCGATTGGCCGGGCAATAACAACGCTGCGTCACACAGCTGGGCCGCAACTTTGTTACTTTGTTGCAGTAAAAAATCGCCCGCAGTCGCATCCGCCTGACGCGACCACAATAACATCGCATCCAGCGACGCATCCGCCGCCGACTGATACAACTGCTGAAAACGCCGTACCTGTGCGTCTTTGGCAAACTGACGATACAACAACACGCCGATACCGCAGGAAATGACAAACCCAAGCCCGGCCATCCAGCAGGCGCTTTGCCAGATGTCGGTCTGACTCTGCACGGTAAAATGCCATTGCCGGCCGGCAAAAACTAAAGGTTGAGTGACTTCCGGTGCCGAAGTGGTAAAACTGCCGCTTTGCAGCAACACCCGCGTGCCATCCTGCATGCGAAAACTCAGCCCGCCGGAGCCGAGCTCGCTGGTGTAAACACCGATAATAGTGGTGATATCAAAAAAGGCCGCGACATACCCGTGCGGTTTGCCCTGCATACTGATGGCACGGCTGACCACCAGACTTTGTGGTTGCTGTGGCGGATGCAACACCGCACTTTTGTCCAATAGCAGTGCGCCGAGCAAGGTCGGTAAATGCAGCTGTAATAACTGTTTGCGCTGCATCGGGTCAATCGACCACATCACCCGGCCTTGCTGATCGAGCAACACCAAATCACGCAGGCCCGGCAGCATCTTTGCCAGCGTCACGGCGCGGACATTAAACCAGTCAATTTCGTTGGCGGCAGCGACCGGCCAGTGTCCGACCAAATCATCCAGCGCCCGCACCCGGTCGGCGGCCATAATTTCCAGCGCATTACTTACTTGCTGCGCCACAGTTCTGGCTTTGATTTCACTGGTTTTTTGATTACTGAGCCCGAGATAAAATGCGATCAGCAAAATAATAGAAAAAATGACACAACTGGCCAGACTGGCAACTAAAGCGGGACGACGCTGCATAAACTTCTCCAGACAATATAGGGCATGTTGATGTTTGAGAGGTGTTTTTGCAGCAGTTTGGCGGCTTTTTATGCAAGGCAATGCGAGTGCGGTGTAGTGATTCTACATAAACGAGCATTAACGCCGCAGAAAGAGCCGCCAAGCGCTGCCCTGCGGGTTCGTTTGGTGGCGCTTTGGGCTTTGTCACTCGTTGCTTACATAGAATGACTATGCCACGCGCCTCGTTTCGCGCCCCAAACGCCACCACCACGCGGTGGCCAAAACGAACAAAACTCAACCACCAAACGTCAACACGCCCTAATAGTCTATGCAGGCAATATGACAGTATTAAGACTCTTCAGATCAGAGTCTCGTCCACCAACAGCCGGTTGCGGCCTTGTTGTTTCGCCTTGTACAGCATTTCATCAGCACGTTGCAGCAGCTGCCGGGCCTGGGTATGGTCCTGCGGTACGGCAGTCGCAAGGCCGGCACTGAGTGTGACAATACCGCCCGGTGAATAGGGATGTGGCAAGGCCAGATGCTGAATTTTCAGTAAGATATTCTGCGCCAGAAACTGCGCGCCATGACTGTTGGTGCGTGGCAACAATACAGCAAACTCCTCGCCGCCAAAGCGCGCCAGCAAATCATAAGGCCGGCCTATTGCCTGCTGCATCGCCATAGCCACCCGGCGCAGACATTCATCGCCGGCCAGATGACCGAACTCATCGTTGTACTGCTTAAAATAATCGATATCCAGCATCAGCAGCGACAAAGGTTCATCGGCCCGGCAACAACTGCGCCATTCAAGCTCCAGTTCCTGGTCAAAGCGCCGGCGGTTGGCGATGCCGGTCAGGCCGTCAATTTGCGAAATGGCTCTTAATAAATCGGCCTGTTGTTTCAGCTGCAACTGGGTTTTGACCCGGGCTTTGGTGATAATGGGATTCACCGGTTTATGAATAAAATCAACGGCCCCCAGTTCAAAGCCGCGCACTTCATCGGCTTCGTCAAAATGTGATGTGATAAAAATAACCGGAATATCCGCCAGTTCCGGATCAGCTTTTAAACGCCGGCAGACTTCGTAGCCGTCCAGCCGCGGCATCACCACATCCAGCAGAATCAGGTCAGGGTGCAGTTCGTAGCATTTTTCCAGCGCCTGTTCGCCATTCAGTGCAATAAACACATCAAATTCATGCCGGAAAATCTCATACATCACCCGGATGTTCAGCTGGTGATCGTCCACCAGCAATATACGTGGCTGCGCGCCAGGTGTGGCATACCACTGGGTATAATGCGACATCAAATTACCTTCCTTGCCAATTGTCTGAGCGTGTTCAGCGCAGCGTGAAAATCCAGTTGCTCGACCTGCGCACTAAGTTGTTGATAACGCTGATCTGTGACCAGTAAACGGGCGGTCAAATCCAGCGCCGATAAATGTTGTTGTTGCAACGCCAGCTCCAGCTGCTGCAACAGTTCTGTCTGCTCAGTTTGTTCAGACTCAGCCAGCGCCTGCGGGTTCAATCTGGTCAGCGCCGGTTGCTGCGCTGAATATTCGGCCCAGCTTTGGCTGAATTGTCGCAGGCTTTGCTCCAGCAGAGGTTGTAATGCCTGAATATCCGCCGGCAAGCCCTGCTGCAGCTGCCGCCCGGCCACCCGCAATGCCTGAGCCAGCTGCACGGCACCGAGCGTTGCGACCACGCCCTGCAAAGTATGTAACACAGCGCGTCTGGCGTGATTGTCCGCAGCCTCTGCGTACATCTTCGTTTGTTGTTGCCATTCCTGCGGCAGGCGTTGCCAGGCCTGATATAGCAGCTGACTGTTGTCGCCAAAGCGTGACAACAACTGCGGTAACGGCTGCAATACACTGTCGTCAGCTGGCTGCGGGCTGCCGCTCTGGCCCTGACTGTGCGTCTGCGACGACGGCATTGCGCGGCTACACAATGCCAGCAATTGCGGGCACAAGTTTTTTAAATCAATCGGCTTGGCGATATGAGCATTCATGCCAGCGTCTTTACAGGCGATTTGATCATCGGCGGTGGCATTGGCCGTCATCGCGACCACAGGCAACTGCGCCGCCGAATAAAGCTGCCGGATTTGTTTAGTGGCCGTGAGTCCATCCATACCTGGCATCTGCAAATCCATCAGCACCAAATCAAAATATTGCTGATGTACCAGCGCCACTGCGATAAAACCATCCACCGCCAGCGTAACCCTGGCTCCGGCGGAGATCAGTAATTGCTCGGCGACTTCCCGGTTCAGCGCATTATCCTCAACCACCAGCAATGACAAGCCGGCCAATGGTTTATCCGGCAATCTGGCAGGTTTCTGCACCCTGGCAGTGGCCGGCTGCAGGGCTTGCTGGATGCGGCTGGCCAGTTGCTGCGGCGTGACGGGTTTGATCAGCACGTCGTGAATAGGCTGGTATTGCTGGCGTGCCAGCTGCTGCAGCACCTCGCTTTCAAACGCGGTCACCATCATCAGCATCGGCATCCGGTTGGGTGTAGAGTTTGCTGAGGAGCAACCCTGATTTTGCTGCAACATTTGCTGCGCTGCCGCAAGCCCATCCAGCACCGGCATCCGCCAGTCCAGCAAGACCAGCTGGAACGGGCTGTCTGCATCAGCCGCCTGCCGTACCGCTTGGACCGCTGCCTCACCATCAGCGACTGCCGTAACCTCACAACCAAGCTGCTGCAGACTGGCCGTCAGACTCTGGCGGACCAGAGCCTGATCATCAGCCACCAGCACCTTCAGTGGCTGCGACAGCAACGTCGGCACCTGCTCGGCGACCAGCGGAAATTCGACGCTGAAGCTAAAACAGCTGCCTTGCCCCGGTGTACTGTCCAGCTGCAGTTTTGCCGCCATTAAAGCCAGCAAACGCTGACAAATGACCAGGCCAAGGCCTGTACCACCAAAACGGCGGCTGATCGACGTTTCCGCCTGGCTGAAGGCATTAAACAACCGTTGCTGCTGCTCAGCCGAAATGCCAATGCCGCTGTCTTCGACCCGGAACAGCAGCAGTGCTTTCCCTGCCGCCGCCGTTTGTCGGCTGACACTAAGCCGGACATAACCTTGCTGAGTAAACTTCAGCGCATTA
This sequence comes from Rheinheimera sp., assembly GCA_008015325.1. Taxonomy (GTDB): domain Bacteria; phylum Pseudomonadota; class Gammaproteobacteria; order Enterobacterales; family Alteromonadaceae; genus Pararheinheimera. The sequence goes on along the minus strand of SSFI01000110.1, from coordinate 41,705 downwards.
CCGGCCAAATTTACCAGCACCTGCTGCAGGCGCAGGCGGTCAGCCAGAATACTGGCCGGTAAATCAGGCGCCAAATCAAACAGCAGTTCCACATGCGGATTCTGATGGGTAGCACCGAGTAACACGGCTACATCGTGAAAAAAGCCGGCCAGCTCCAGCGGCGCCGGGTCCAGCTCCAGCCGGCCGGCATCAATCTTGGAGAAATCGAGGATATTGTTCAGCAAACCCAGCAGTGCGGTAGCGGCTATCTGGGTTTTGCCGACATAGTCGGTTTGCAAATCACTGAGCGGCGTTTGTTGCAGCAGTTGTAACATGCCAAGCACCGCATTGAGTGGCGTGCGGATCTCGTGGCTCATATTCGCCAGGAATTGTGACTTGGCCTGATTGGCGATATCGGCCTGTTCCTTGGCCTGACGTAATTGCATCTCCAGTTCCCGTTGCTCGGTGATATCGAGGTTAATGCCAGTCATGCGCCAGGGGGTGCCGTCGGCCTTGTATTCGACCGTGGCGGCGCCCTGAATGTAACGTACGCCGCGGTCCGGCGTGACGATACGAAAGATGGGCTCATATTGGCCGGTGCCGGCGAGCGCTTGTTGCAACGCAGCTTCGGTTGCCGCCAAATCATCCGGATGTACCCGCTCCTGCCAGTGCTGATAACAGAGGCCGGATTGCGCCAGCGCCGGGTCTTGCCGGTAGATATCAAACATCCGGCCATTCCACCACAATTCATTGTTTTCCGGCTGCCAGGTCCAGACGCCCATATGCGCAACTTCAGCCGCAATACTGAGCTGATCGCGTAACATAGTTAAATCCAGCTCTGACTGCAGCTGCTCACTGAAATCCAGTGCAATCACTAAATAACCCAGCAGTTCGCAGCTGGTATCGCGGATGGCGGTTAATGTCAGCAACACCGGTAAACTGCTGCCATCCAGGCAGGTCAGCTGACTACGCCAGGTTTCCGGCGTACCGGTTTTGGCCAGATACCCCAGTAAATCAGCCTGAGTTTCACCAGGCAGGCCTATTTCCCGGCTGCGGCTGACAAATTCGCTGCTGCTCAGTAAAGTCGTCAGCTGCGCTTGCCCAGCCATGTCCGCAGCCTGATACCCCAGCATCAGCTCGGCGCCGCGGTTAAACAGTTGCACCACGCCGTGTTTGTCAAGGCTGATAATGGCGACTTCTGAAGCGGCCCGCAGCACGGTATCAATCAGCTGATGCAGTTCAGCACGGTGCGATTCTGCTTGTTTACGGTCGGTGATATCGCTGGATAATGCGATGTAGCGCTCAGTCAGGCCTGCGGCATTCAGCAGCGGCATTATCACAGTGTCGTACCAGCGCAAACTGCCATTTTGATGACGGTTACAAATCTCGCCACGCCAGGCCTGTTGCTGACTAATCTGCCCCCAAAGCTGCTGCCAGAACTGCGCCGGGTGCACCCCGGAACTGATCTGCCGATGTGTCTGCCCGAGTAACTCAGCCCGGCTGTAACCGATACTCTGGCAGAATACGGCATTAACATCGATGATCCGGCCGGATGGGTCGGTTTCGACATATAAAAACTGCGCGTTAATGGTCGCCAATAAGGTTTGATGCTGGCGCAGCGCCTGATCCAACTGACGCCGGCTGGCGATGAGCTCACCGATATCCCGCAGCGTTTTTGCTGCGGCAATGATCCGGCCTTTTTCATCATAAACCGGCGACACATTGACCAGCACATCCAGCAGTGCGCCGGATTGATGCCGGCGCTGCGTGACAAATTGCTTCACACTGTCACCGTGGCGGATGTGCTGCAGGATTTGATCTTCCTGTGACCTCAGCTCCGGTGGAATAATTAGTTTAAGCAGTGGTTGCCCCACAGCCTCAGCCGCACTGTAACCAAACATCACTTCGGCGCCATGGTTCCAGCTGGTAATGACACCCTGCAAATCCTGACTGATGATGGCATCACTGGAACTGCGCACTATGGCGGCCAGCCGGCTTTTATGCTCATGAAACTGCTGGCGCGATAAATAAATCCGCATGCCCATACTGGCGGTCAGCGCCAATAACAACGTCAACAGCAGTCCCAATGCCGAGTGTTGTTGCACTGAGGGTAATCCGAGCTGCTGACTAAACTGCTGATCAGCATAAAAATGCCATTGCCAGCGCCGGCCAAACACTTCACTGTCTAAAACAACATCCCCTTGCTCACCGGACGGTAGCCTGGCCGTGCCGGATTGAAAAAACACACTGGGTTCGCCGGTCACATCACGTATTTCCAGACCTACACCACCGGCTTGCGCTAATAAATCATGCAACACCTCACCGGCGATCAGTGGTGTGTAACTCCAGCCCAGTAACAGTTTTTGCCGCTGAGCCACCGTCGCGGGCGTGACCCAGCCCTGATAAACCGGCAATAACATGACAAACGCCTGTAAAGGTTTACCGCCAGCCTGTACCAGTGTCACAGGTGCGGTCAGCCGGGCCTCGCCACTTTGCATCGCCGCAACAGCCGCCGCATAACGATTGGATTCCGAACTGATATCCAGACCTATGGCAGCCTGATTAGCTGCCAGCGGTTCGATATATTGAATGATGAAATGGTCGTGCGGATGATGCGCCAATATCGTCAGCTTAAAATCTGCCGGTCCGGTCTGCCTCGCCTGTTGTAAAAACTGCGGCAACTGTGCCTGAGCCACCCGGTGGATATAACCAAAACCATGAGCGCCCGGAAACTCGACAGCAAGATCCCGGCTCTGACTATAAGCACGAAAAGTCTCAGCACTAAGCGCAGCCCCGGCGGTCAGCACATGACCCCGCAAGCCCCGCAGGCCGTATTGATAGCGCTGTAACCGATCTTTGCTTTGCTGCACTACCTGCTCTGCCACATCGGTTAATGCTTGCAGCATCCGTTGCTGGTTCTGCTGTTCCAGCACACGGGCGTAAGTGAAAACCGCGCCCCCCCCCGACAACAGCAGCAAGGCAGCCAGCCATAGCGGCCACCTGGTGCTGGTTGCACTCTGGTGCTCAGTCCAATGCGGTTGCTGTGTCATATCGAAAATCCCTGACGCCTGTGACCAGAGCACCGATCCGTTTAAGCTGTGAACAGCTGCGCTTGTTTAAGATCTCGCAGCTCCTGACTGTTGAAATTAGCACAGCAGCTCCGGACGTCCACTTTTTTGCAACAGCACCTGCATTCTGGCAAAAATTACTGGTCAGAGCTGTCACAAAACTTTAGAGTCAATCAGACAGCTATTGCGGATAAATACCAGCGAGTTGCCGCGAAAATCAGAAAAATAACAATGACAACAATTAAGTTACAGTGGGAGATCTCCATGGTTAAAACCATCTTTAAATACAGCGCTGGCGCTTTACTGCTGCTCATCGGCATCGTGACCTTCCGGACTATCAGTTTTAGCCCCGCAGCACCCGCACCGGCCAGGCCGGTCACGCAGGCGGTCGATGTCGGGAATGTCAGCCGGCATCTGTCCGAAGCCATCCGGTTTCAGACCATTTCTTATGACAACAGCGCCAAACGCAATAAAAGCCGTTTTCTCGAATTCACGCAGTGGGTCGGTCAGACCTATCCGCAGCTGCAGCAGCTGGAACTGACGCCGGTGAATGAGCTGACCCTGCTGTATCGCTGGAAAGGCAAGGACAGCCAGCACGATGCCATGCTGTTATCGGCACACTACGATGTGGTGCCGGTCACGCCGGGCACTGAAAAATTATGGCAGCACAGCCCGTTTTCCGGCGCCATTGCCGACGGTTATGTCTGGGGACGTGGTGCGATGGATGACAAAGGCGCGGCCATTGCGATGCTGGAAGCCATTAGCCTGCTGCTGCAACAAGGCTACCAGCCGCCGCACGACGTCTATCTGGCGCTGACGCACGATGAAGAGATCGGCAGCAAAGAAGGCGCCGCCGCCGTCACTGCGCTGCTGCAGCAACGCGAGGTGAAACTGGCCTGGTCGCTGGACGAAGGCTCGTTTGTGTTGCGTGAGATGGTGCCGGGTGTGGCTGCTGATGTTGCCAGTATCAATGTCGCGGAAAAAGGTTTTCTCAATCTGCAGCTGAGCGTGCAAAGTCCGGGCGGCCACAGCTCAATGCCGCCGGCTGAGACCGCAGTCAGTATTCTGGCCCGCGCTTTGACCCGCCTGACCGACCAGCAGGTCCCCGGCGGAATAGATGGCCTGACCGCCGATTTTTATGACCAGCTTGGCCCGCACATGGCCTGGCTGCAACGCATGTTACTGGCTAACCGCTGGTTGTTCGGCGCTTTGCTGGAACATGAACTGAGCAAAATGCCGACGGCCAATGCGATGCTCAGGACCACCACAGCGCCGACTATGCTGAGCGGCAGTATCAAAGCCAATGTCTTGCCGCAACAGGCTACAGCTGTCGTCAACTTCCGGCTGCACCCACGCGACAGTGTCGATGCCATTCTGGCGCATGCTAAGGCAGTGATTAATGACCCAAGGGTTGAACTGACCGTATTGCAGGGCATGGCGGCGTCCAAAGTCGCTGCCAAAGACGGCGATGGTTTCAGTCGTATCAGCACTGCCGCGCAAAATACCTACGCAGTCGCCGGTGCGCAACAGGCGCCGCTGGTGGTGGTGTCCGGGCTGACTATCGGCGGCACCGACAGCCGCTTCTATGAGGAACTGGCTGGCGCCAGCTATCGGTTTAATCCGATGGTACTGACGTCGGCTGAACTCGGCGGTTTTCATGGCAATAACGAACGGATCAGGCAGGACAATCTGGTTAAATCAGTGCAGTTTTATTACAGCCTGCTCAGTGCGCTTTAATTCAAAGCAGGCTGAAGATCGCTTCAGCCTGTTTTGCGCTGGCGTACCGGGCCGGCGTCCGCTTCAATTTGTTGTTTTAATTCTGTGGCAAAGCCGGCAATAAACACCCATTCGGCGACGATAAACAAAGGCCCGATCAGTAGCCCCATCAGATCGTCAACAAAAGCCGGCTTTTTCCCCTCGTAATAGTGGCCAATAAACTGCAGCACCCACCCGACCAAAAACACCGCGACCGAGCCCCACAGCCACTGCTGCGCAAACAGCTGCACCAGCTGCTGCGACACAGCAAAACAGCTGCCACTGAACAACAGCATCAGCACACCGAATTTCACATCCAGCAGCAAATAATACAGACAGCTCAGCACCAACAACACTAACGCGGCGGTGATGGCAGAGCCAAACAGTGGAAACGACAACATGCCAAACACGCTGATCACAATCAGCGGAATGCCGGCAAAATGGGTCAGAATATTCCGCTGATCGCGGTGATACAGCGCATATTGGCTCAGTTGTTCGCGTAAAGTCCGCATGGTTATTCCTTATAGTCAGAGGCGAGAAACTGCAATGTAAAACCAGTTGCGCTGGAACTCTGTCAGATACCTGACATTTTAGGACTGCAATTACGCAAGGGATATGCTTTATGCTTGTGCCAGTTGCAACAATGCCGGCCGGTTCAAAACTGTAATACCGCCATATTGCGTCTGGATCAGGCCTTGAGCGGCCAACTGGCGTAGTAGCTGGTTGGTGGTCTGACGGGACAACGACAGCAGCTGGCCCAATTGTTCCTGTTGTAATGGCACATTGGCCTGTTGCTGACTGAGCTGACAAAGCCGGCGGGCCAGCCGCTGCTCCGCACTCAGCACTGTTCGGTCTTCCAGTTCCACAAACACCTGGCGCAGTTTACTGGTCAGTAGCTGGCCAAAAGCCTGCCACCAGAGCGGTTCTGTGCTGACCAGTTGCTGCAGTGCCGCTCGTGGAATATGCCACAGCACAGTATCCTCCAGCGCAGCGGCATCATGTGTGCGCGGCTTTTGATCAAACAACGCGATTTCACCGAGCCATTGCCCCGGCGTCAGCAAGGTCAACAGCGCCTGCCGGCCTGACTGGTGCAACCCCGAAATCAATAACTGGCCCGCTAACAGCACATAGATGCCGCAAAAAGCGTCGCCACGGCTGAACAGCGGTTGACCGGCGCTCAGCTGGCGTTTGCGACCAAGGCTTAGCAAATGTTGCTGCTGTGCACGGTTAAGTGCAGTAAACCAGGGATCGGCACTAAGCACGGCCAGCTCCTGCCCGGTAAGGACCATTGCAGTGCTCATGCCGCCGGCCAGTGCTGCCGCAGTCCGAGTTTCTGCAGGACTTTTTCCAGCGCCGGCTCCGGCACCCGCAGCGGCTGGCGCGCGCGCGCCAGATAAAGCCCCAGCGCCGCCGGTTGTTTCGCCGCCTGTTGCAACGACTGCTGCGCTAATAACACTTTTGCCACCGGTGCAGCAAAACCCCACAAGGTCAGCATAAAGGCACCGGCCTGCGCCGCAGTCAGCGCACTGACTTCGCCATCGGCACTTTGCAGCAGCGCCTGCCCCAGCTGATAAAACAGTGCGGCCAGCATCATCTGTTCCATCGCGGTCTGATCCAAAGACAGCCACAGGCCAACCTGCCGGCAATGCCCCGCCAGCCGGACCCCGGCTAAACCATCGTTTTGGTCGCTGCCCTGCGACACACTCAATGCCAGCACCACGCCATACAACAAACTGAGCCCCAGCCGGCTGATGGCCATCTGCACCGAATAGGTTTCCTGGTTAAAGCCCATATAGGCCGAATTGGCCAGTTGCAATAATCGAGCGCTCAGCACCGCGTCCTGTTCAATCAGCCCGGCCAGCTTGTCGATGCGCACATCAGGGTCCAGTAGCAGGTGTTGCAACTGGCTCACTAACGGCGGGATCAAAGGCAGATGCGAACAGGCCAGTAACTGATTGCGGCAGCGTTCGCCAAGTCCCAGCGCAGCTAAAGCAGTTGCAACATCGACCAGCCGCGGCAGACTTTCTGCCGGCACTGGCTGCAAACAAAACAGATGATAATGCTGCAGATAAGGCAGCAGCTGCTCATCCTGACAATCAGGCACCGCCAACACCCGGATACTGTGAGCAAAATGCAGGGCTATGTCATCGACCAGCGGCGACTGAGCCAAATCCGTGATCACCAGACTGGGTGAACCTTTTAATTGCACGGCCGTTGCCGGATCGGTGCAGGTCAGCACCCAGTCCTGCGGTAACTGCGCAGTTGTGGCTGGCGCAGGTTCTGCGATCCAGAGTAAGTGCCCGGCCATCATGACCTCCACCGGTTAAAGTTAGACCGCGACGGCAGCCGCGGCAGAAAGGCCCAGCTTTGCCAGCAAAGACCCAAGCGGCGGCTGCCCGGAGCGCCATCATTCACGATTATTTTAATACGGCAGCTTTTGCAATGACTTGCTCCGCGGTCAGACCATGCGTTTGCTGACCTAAAAACTGATAATTGACGTGCTGCATCGCGGTGTCACTCTGCAGTAAAGCTGCCGCCTGCATTTGTCCGGCATGCACCTGAATTTTTACCAATGCCAGTAAAAATTCAGCTTGTTGTGACTGCGGCATACTGCGTACCACCCGCTGCACACTTTGCTGCGTACTTGCAGCGTTACTGCCATCAATAGTCAATGTGCGGTATGACTGCGGGGCGGTACAGCCTTGTATCGCCAGTAACAATAATGCGCAGATGACGCTTTTACCACTACGGTGATGTGCCTGAATAACCTGGCTGCGGAACAATTTGCTAAGCATAGTGTCGACTCCTGTCGGTAAGTGTTAACAGCATGTATAGTTCTAACAAAATAATCCGGTACTGACCAGATTAATCTGCAGGCACAGTTGCGACAGGCTGAAACCATAAAGGACTATCCGGTAAAGGGAAATACTGCGGCGCCAGCGGATTAACCAGCCGGATCTGTCGGCGTTTGGCAAGGCCTGCCGACGTGATCGCCGCACCGTAACGTTGCTGGAATAACCATTCAAACCGACCGTTGGCAATCAGCTGGCGCAGCCCACGCTCGATAGCACTGGCCAGCCGTTGGTTGTCGCGATTGACAAAAAAATACACCGCAGACGGATACACCAGCACCAGCTCAGATTCCACCGCAAACTGCTCACTCTGCCGCTGCGCATCACGATAAGCTTCAAACACGGCGCGGGGAAAGGCATCGCCCCGCTCTTTGTGCAACATGTCGAACAACTGCGGCGGATGGGCGCTGGTCAGCACAGCCAAACCGTTATGCTGCAAAATGGCCGTATCCGGCCAGTCATGCCCCTGAATAAACGTGAATTTTTTAAGCTGAGACAATACCTGAATGTGCTGAAAGCGCGCTTGGTCGCCCTGACGGATTAACAGCAATCGCCAGCCGTTTAAGCCTTTATCCAATGGGATCCGCACCGGCAGCAGTTGTTGTTCCCGCGCGGCGGACGTCATACTCCAGTACACATCGACCTGGCCGGCGGCAATTGCTTTGAGTACCCGGCTTTGCACCATATCCTGCCCGGACGGCTGCAACGCAAAAGGTTCGCCGGACGCCTGTAACGCTTCCCTGAGCAGTTGCAGCGGATAACGCTGGTCGACTGAATCCAGCTGACGGGCCGGGCTGCCATAAATCACCCGCAGCGCAGGTTCAGCACCGGCGACAAACGGCAGCAATATCACTAAAAACACCAAAATTGCACGCAATTAACCGGCTCCCTGGTCATTCGTTACTTTGCTGGGCGAGACTATTTACCTTACATCAGTACAAAGCCTACGGCCAGTCCGGTCGCCCTGGCCGCTGTGGCAGTGAACGCGAAAATACGCCGGCCTCGCGGCGGAACCTCGGCAGCTGATGCCGGTCATAGCTGCTTACGTATCCAATGTTGGGCAGGCAAGTTGTTGTCAGAGCGTAAGATTTCCGCATTTTATCGCTGGCTGTTGCTGTCGTTGCTGGTCCATCTGGCCATCGCCGCGCTGGTGCTGCTGCAACAGCCCAAAACAGCAGTCAAGCCGCCAAAACCGGTGCCAATCACCGTGTTTGCCATCAACAGGCAGACCCGGCCGGAATCAGCCAAACCTGAAACAGTGAAAGCTGAAACTGAAAAGCCACAAACGCTACAGCCAAGACAAAAAACCGCCGCGACAGTGCAGCCGCCCAAACCAGTCCGCCAGCGCAAACCAGCCAGCGCGCCAGCTGTAAAAACCATATCAACACCGGTTGCCGCGGCTCCGGTATCAACACCACCGGTCGTACCAACTGATATTTCCACGCTGCTGGGTTCAGTTGCGGCGCGAACAGCGCAGCGTGCACTGTCGTCGGCGGAACTCGCAGCACTGACCACCCCCAAAGCTGAAGCTTCAGCCAAGCCTGAGACAAACGTCCGCCGGCCTGCAGTGAAGCCGGGCTCAGGCCCGGCCGCCGATGTACTGGAAACGCTGCCGGATGGGTCGCAGCTGGTCCGGGTTGGCAAAGGTTGTGTGCTGGCAACCCCAGGCGCTGACCTGCGAAAAGATATTCACAGCATGAAAGTGGTCGGCTGTGGCGCCGGTGGCCGCAGCGAACAAGACCGGATCGAGGCGCATTTTGACCAGATGATGTCCAAACTGGGCCAGTACCGCTGAGATAAATTCCGCCCCTGCTTATCCCATTTGCCACACTACCGCTGCTGACACCCGGCATGCTGTTGCAAAGAGTAACCAGAACCATCACCATGAAATCTCTGCTGTTTTTTGCAGTGCTGTTCAGTGCAGCACTGCAGGCCTTGCCCAAACGCTCAACGCTTTACCCGCTGCCAGACGGTGCTTTGCATGTCAGGCTGTTGCAGCCTGACATGCAAAGCACAGCAGGTTGATACGGCAATAGTACTGATCGCCGGCCTCAATCAACACTTTTTTGCCGACACTGGCTTTTTTGCTTTGCTGCAGCCTGTGCTGGCACAACAGCACCGCACTTATGCCGTGGACCGGCAAAGCAGTGGGTTCAGCTCAGACACCAAAACGCCTTCTTACCGCAAATTCGCCAGCGATTTAGCGCTGCTGCTACCGCAGTTACCGGCCAGAAAATTTCTGCTGGTCAGCTTCGCCAGCGGCAGTATCAGCGCCCGCCTGCTGGCCGATGACCCGGCCATCGCACCGCGGCTACACGGGCTGTTACTGCTGGACCCGGACGTCCCCACGCCGGCCGCGCTGGAACTTTATAATGGCGCGCCGGCCGACTGGTACCGGGCCCATCTCAAAGAATTACTGCCAGAACTGGCCAAAGGCGTCTGGAATGACAGAACTGCCAAGAAAATCAGCGCAGAACTGACGCAGATCCGCCAGTTAGTGCCGCCAGCACAGCAGCAACTGACCGACTGGAATTATCTGCAGCAGCTACAGGCCAGCCGGTTACCGGTAAACAGGCAACAGGCCAGAGCTATCGAAATCGCCCAGTATCAGGCCGATTTAGCCACTTATAGCCAAACTCCCTGGCAACACAGTGTTGTGCCGGTGTCGGTGGTCGACAGTGATTTTGAAGCGCCGCTGATCGCAGCAGCTAAAGAAGATAAAGCCCGGCTTGAACGCTGGCGACAGGACGGGCTCGAGTTTGCAGCGACTTTGGCGAAAAACAGTGGTGGCCGTTTTGTCGCCTTACCAGCGCAGAACCATTTGCTGATGTTCAGCCACGGTGCTGAGCTGGCACAACTAATTGACGAATTAATCGCTGCACCTGCCGGCGCAGCATCAGGCAGCTCAGCCCGCCGCTAAACGAGCGCCCAGAATCGCCGCTCCCCGTTCACCGCTGGCGGCGCCAAACTCGGCACGGCGCAGCGGAGGTACTTCGACGCCGGCAAACAGATGGCGGCTAATCGCAGCAGGTAGCGCGGCAAAGATTTCATCAATATCGGACAAGCCACCACCCAGTACCAACACATCCGGATCATAAGCCAGCACCTGCGCTGCCAAAGCGGCGCCCAGCGCATCGAGGTAACAGGCAAAACAGCGCTGCGCCACTGCGTCGCCGGCGCGCAGCGCCTGCAACCAGTCATAAGTGGTCACGTCCTGCTGACTGAAATGCCGGTAAAGCCGGGCCAGACCCGTGCCGGAGATATAAGTTTCGGCGCAGCCATCGAGGCCACAACCACAGCGATAGAGCGGCAGCTGATATTGCGCCAGCACCCGTGCCGCAATCGACTGATGGCCAAGCTCGCCGGCCAGCTGATGCCGGCCCTGATAGAGTTCACCATCAACACAAAGCCCGCCGCCGGCACCGGTGCCCAGAATAACCCCAAACACCCGGCGATAACCCCGGCCAGCACCGAGCAAAGCTTCCGACAATACAAACAGCCGGCAATCATTGCCAATCGCCACCGGGCGCTGCAGACGCGCAGTCAAATCAGTCCCCACCAGCTGCTGATTCAGACAAGCGACATTGGATGAAGTTACCAGCCCTTGCGGTGCGACCACGCCGGGCAAAGCAATACCGACCGCGGCTTTGTGGCCAAATTTCTGGTCGGCCAGCGCGACTTGTGCGCTGACCGTTTGCAAAAACACCGCATAATCATCGGTCGGCGTCGGCACACGCCAGCGCTCGACCAGACTGAAATCCGGCTGAAACACCGCCATTTCAATTTTGGTGCCGCCAATATCCAGACCATAAATCATCAGGCTCTCTCCGTAAGTGCGGGGGCAAACGGATATAAAGTCACGCCCTGTACCACCCGATTGACTTCACCGGTCGGACACGGATTATCCGGCGAGATCTGAAGCTGCAGCGCTTTAAAAAATGCCAGCGTCTGGCAATACACAATCAGTGGCAAAGCGAGCCAGGCGTCCGTTAATAAAGCTGCGCCGTGACAGGCATCCAGCTGCACCAGCCGGCTATAAGCTGCCCGGCGATCGCGCTGCACTTCCGCATGTAAATCAACATCATACTTTGCGGTATAGGGGTCGTTCGAACGCAGAATAAACACTTGGGTCTGCGCATTCACTACCGACTTCGGGCCATGGCGAAAACCAAGGCTGCTTTCATAAAAACTGCTGATCTGGCCAGCGGTCAGTTCCAGATATTTCAGCGCAGCTTCGCGGGCAATCCCGGCGAGACCACCGCTGCCAACAAACACCACGCGCTCAGCCGGTAATTCGGCTTCGGCGCGGATCGCCGCACTTTGCGACAGTAACTGTGTTGTCACGTCAATAGTCGTGTCGAGCTGCGACTGCTCTGGCTGAAACAGCCATAAAGTTGCCAGATACATGCCGCTAAAACTGCTGGTCATAGCAAAGCTGCGGTCATGGCAGGCATCCGGCAGTTGCAGCACCTTACTCTGGTGATGGGCATGGCCATATTGCGCCAGTTGCCCGGCGGCGTTACAGGTGATGATCAGATGCCGACAGTCCGGCAGTAGCTGATCGGCCAGCTGCACTGTTTTCAGGCTTTCCGGGCTGTTACCGGAGCGGCCATAGCTAATCAATAAGGTCGGATACTGGTTTTGCAGATATTGCGCCGGATTACTGACCAGATCTGTGGTGCTGATAGCCTCCAGCCGCTGCGCCGGATTGGGCAATGTGACGGCAAGCGCTGGTAACAAGGCCTGACCAATATACGCCGAAGTGCCGGCACCGGTCAGAATGATGCGCAGGCCGGGTTCGGCCAGCTGGGCAGCAAACCATTGGCGTAGTTCGTTATCAGCATTGATTTGGCTGACAATTTGCCGCCAGACCTGCGGTTGTTGAGCAATTTCACGCGCCGTCCACTCAGCGGCCGCTTCGCGCAGGGCCGTTGCAGTCAGCCCCAATGTTGGTGTATCTGCTAAAGAAAAAGGTACCACAATAAAACTCCCGGAGCGGATTTCAGGCTGCTTGCACAGACGAAGACAATGGATGGGCCAGGCCACAGGCGCTGGCATACATCTGCAGCACCAGGCGGATATGATGCTGTACCAGCGCTTGCGGCTCTGCCGTCAGCAGGCCATTGAGTACAGCCTGATATTGTTGCGGCATAAACTGACTGAGGAGCGGCAACGGGATCTGGCTTTGACTCAGGTTATCGATAAGCCGGCTCACCGCCTGCTGTAAGGCCGGCTGCTGCCAGTAATAACGAATGCGGTCGCTATAGCTGTACTGGCGCAGCAGTTGTTGTTCCAGCACATTGCCGGGATAAAATTTCTGCCAATGCCCCGGTTGCAGCTGCATCACCCGCTCACAGACGGTGATGAGATGCGACTGCGCTTCCACTGGTACCAGCTGTTGTTCGATATAACAGAGCGCAAATAACGCTTCGCGCAGCGCAAAAGTCAGCTGAGGCCCGACTTTAAGAATGGCAAAATGCTGCTGCACCAGTTGCTGATAGCGGCTTTGTGGCTGGTAATCTGTGGAATGGGCTTCAAAGACTAGTTGTGGGTCTTTGGCAATAAAATCAGCCAGTTGCTTGCTGGCCACCGCATCGAAGGCATGCACCTGGGTATTGTCAAACTCAACACCGGGCTGCACCACGACGGCAATCACTTTTTGCCAGACATCATCGCTTAACCCCAAAGCGGCAAAGGCCTGCTGATGCACCGCAATAGTGTCTGCAACATTAGCAACTGGCGTTGGCTGCAGATGCTGTTCCAGGCTGCTGACGCCGCCAGGCGCCGGCACTTCAGTGCCAATCACGTAACACAGCGCCGCCGGGGCTGACAGGCTTGCTGCCGTTTGTTCTGCGACCTGGCACAACCGTGCCGCGCGAGCTGCGATCACCGCATCCGGCAGTGGTTTTGGGTCATCAGCACAAGGCATGCTGGTGTCCAAATGAATTTTGTGAAAACCGGCGCGGACAAAAGCCGCAATTAAGGTTTCGGCTTTGGCCATCGCTTCAAGGGCCGGTAAGGCGGTCCAGCACACCGGGCCTAAGTGATCGCCGCCAAAACACAGCTGACTGGCGGCGAGGCCCTGCCCGGCTGCCATGTTGTGGACAAAGGCAATAAAATCAGCCGGTTGCATACCGGTATAACCACCGTCCTGATTCACCTGATTGGCAGTGGCTTCAATCAAAAGCAGCGATTGATCCGCTTTGGCCTGTTGGATGGCAGCCCTCAGCACCATAGGGTGCGCCGAACATACCGCGTAAATCCCCTTGCTTTGGCCTTGTTTGTTGGCGCAAAGCAGTTCAAGCAAAGCGTTCATACCTCTCCTTATGGACTGATCACATGCACTTGCACCCCCATCCGGGTCAGCTCTTCGACGTACAGCGGCGGAATACCACTGTCTGTCACCAGCGTATGCACTTGCATCACACTACAAATCAGATGAAAACCACGGCGGTCAAACTTGGATGAATCGGTGACGACGATCACTTCGCGCGCCACTTCACACATCAGCCGGTTCAGCGTCGCTTCGGCTTCAAAATGGGTCGACAGGCCGGTTTTTAAATCAAAGCCATCCACCCCTAATACCACTTTGTCGAACTGATAGTTTTTCAGCGCCTGTTCGGCCTGAGCACCATAAAACGACATCGATTTTTTTCTGAGCGTGCCGCCGGTCATCATCACTTCAACTTTGTCGACCTGCGACAATTCCAGCGCAATATTCAGACCATTGGTCATCACAATCAGATTTTTATGTTCACGTAAATTCGTCGCCACTTCTTCAGTGGTAGTGCCGGAATCGAGGATGATGCGTTCATCATCTTTAATCAGTTCCGCCACAGCGCGGCCGAGTCGCTGTTTTAATTCTGAATGTTTCTGCCGTTTTTCTTTCAGCGACAGTTCGCGGCTCAGGTCATCGTTGACCATAGCGCCACCGCGGGAACGCACCAGCAGTCGTTTGCTGTCCAGCACCGCTAAATCACTGCGGATAGTCACTTCAGACACGCCAAAGCGCTGCGACAATTCCGCCACCGAGACTTTGCCCTGGGCGTTGGTCAGCCGGACTATTTCCTGCTGCCGTTCAATGGTATTTAAGGTTTCCACCTCTTCTCCCTGCCCGCTGCCGGGCTGTTGCGTTGTACCTTACCAGCTAAAACAAAACTTTCAATATCTTTCGTTTTATTTCTTTTGCTGAATTCCTACTGGAATCGCCAGCATTATAAACTTTCAACTTTTAATGAAAGCAATTACATCCAAACTAAATCAACAACTTAACTTTAATTACACCTTAAAAATGCAACAACAACCCTAACTTTCAGATCTATTCGAATCTAATTTTAGCGCAAAATCTTCTAAACGAAAACCAAATATAACTTGCGATAACTTTCAGTTCGAGATTATAAAGATTCTCGAAAGGTTTTGGTTGCTGTCATTCGTTTACTCCAGCTGGTGAGCGGTGCTTTCGTTGCAGTTTACGCCAACTGACGTTCTGACGATATCAGCTTTCGAAATATTCAAAACAAAAAATAACCACAGCGTGGAGGGACTATGTCACAGGGTACATTTCGTTATCACAAGCTGGCGCAGCTGGTGATGCTGGCCATTCTGGCACCGCAACAGGCATTGGCGGCAGACGCCGACAGCGACAAACAAAAGCAGAAGAAAGCCAAAACCGAGCAAGTCGAAAAAATTCAGGTCACCGGTATTCGCAGCAGTATCAAAGAAGCCTTGTTTTTAAAACAAAATGCAGTGTCGGTGATCGACGTGGTCGTCGCTGAAGATATCGGCAAATTTCCCGACGAAAACCTGGCAGAGGCGCTGCAACGGGTGCCTGGCATTACTATTACCCGCAACGGTGGTGAAGGCCAGAATGTTATAGTCCGTGGCCTTGGTGCCGGCTACAACATCACGACCCTGAACGGCCGGCGTGTGGCTTCGGAAAACAGCGGTCGCGATTTTAACTACGACACTATCGCTTCAGAACTGGTTAACTCTATCGCCGTCTACAAATCGCCGGAAGCACGGTTGCAGGAAGGTGGCATCGGCGCTGTAGTTGACATTCAGACCCGTAAGCCACTGGATTTAAAAGGCTTTACCCTCACGGGCTCTACCAAAGGTGTCTATGAAAACCGCACAGGCGACACCCAGCCGCATGCGTCATTTCTGGTTGGCAATTTATTCGACGACGGCAAACTCGGTGTGATTTTCACCGGCGCTTATTCTGAGCGTACCATCCGCAACGACACTTATTCAGCCGCCGGTTTTTATGATGTGCAGGAAGGCGTGACGGAAGCGACCTTGCCAATCGATAAAAATAACGACGGTCAAATCGACCAGGCCAGCGAATTATTCCCATCTAAAATCCCGGCTTATATGTATTACGCCAACGCCCAGGACGTGCGCGAACGTTTGGGCGGTACGCTGTCGCTGCAGTATCAGCCGAATGACTGGATTGACCTGAGCCTGGACACTATGTATTCACGCTACACCACCAACGGCAACCGCTATCAGATTGGTTTTGTTAACTATGATGAAGACTGGACGCCGGGCACCCCACTGTTTAACAACGCCAGTTTTGGCCCGGATGGCCGGGTGACTGCCGTGACCCAAACCGCGAATCCGATGGTTGAACTGTTAAACTTAAGCACACCGCGTAAAACTGATACCTGGCAAGTTGGCGCCAACGCCAAATTCCAGATCAGTGAGGCATTGAGTATCACCGCCGATGCGTCCAGCTCAGAAGCCAAAGATCAAAACAATGGCGATAACCGCTTTATTGTGGCGCGTGGTTTTGTCGATTCGATCAAAATCGACTATAGCAAAGACAATAAACTGCCGGACGTGACCATAGCTCCGGCGCTGAACGCGGACCAGACTTATGGCGCGCACTACAGTTACAACAGCGGCACCGGCGTTACCGACAAAGTCGACGAAGCCAAGCTGATTGGACAATATAAAATTGATGACTCAGTGCTGACGCAAATTGATTTTGGCGTGACCTACGGTAAACAGAGCAAAGGCCGCAACGAATACTCGTCGAGAAACCCCAGCCAGTTCAGCCGCGGTGGTTTTTATCTGACCCGCGACAAATATACCTTCGACGCCAGCTCGGTGTTTAAACAAGGCGAATTTGAACTGTTCCGCATTCCAAAAGACGTATTTGTCGCGCCAAACTTCGACAACTTCCTTGAAGGCGAAAACAGTATCCAGCCAAATCCGTGGCCAAGTTTTGACTACGACAAACTGCTGGCATTTTATCGCTCTATTAATGCCGAAGCGGCAGATAAAAGCATTGTGGCGACGTTAAATCAGGCCGGCGCTTTTGAAGTCAGTGAAGCTGTCACCGCCGCGTTTATCCAGGCCAATTTTGAAGATACGCTGTTTGACCTGCCGTATTTCCTCAATATTGGTTTACGCGGCAGCAAAACCGACGTCACCAGTGAAGGTTATTCCTATGATTTCAGCAAACTGCAACTGGACAGTGCCGGGCAGCCAACCAACAACGCCTGGCGCACCACCACCAGAACCAGTTACAGCGGCAGTTACAACAAACTGTTACCAAGCCTGAACTTCAAACTCAGTCTGCGCGATGATTTACAGCTGCGGTTGTCAGCCGCTGAAGTGATGAGCCGGCCAAGTCTGGACCAGCTGAAACCCTGGGCTGCGCCAAACTTCACCACTAAAGTCAATGGTTTGCCCCAGCTGGATATCCGTTACCCAGATCTGCCACCGGAAATGGCCAAACAATATGACGCCACGCTGGAATGGTACCTGGCCGACAGTTCACAGCTCGCCGTGGGTTATTTTGTCAAAGACATTGAATCTTTTATCGAAACGAAAAAGGGCAAAATTACTTTTGGCAATATCGACTACTGGGGTACTTATGCAGCGGCGGGCCAGTATGGTGCCAAAATCAACGGCCTGGAAGCCGCGTGGCAACAATCGCTGGAACAGTGGCTGCCGTCACCTTTTGATGGTTTTGGCCTTCAGCTGAACTACACCTATGTCAACAGTCAATTTGACGACCCGGAGCGCAAAGACTTGTCGTACACCGGCATGTCAAAAGACTCTTACAACGCTGTGGTGTATTACGAGAAATATGGCGTGCAGGCGCGGCTGGCGTACAACTGGCGCAGCAAGTTCCTCAGTTACCCGGGCGACTGGGGCGGCGACAGCTGGACTGCGGCCTATGGCCAGCTCGATGCCAGCGCCAGTTACGACATCAACGAGCACCTGACCGTCTTCGCTGAAGCGTCCAACCTGACCAACGAGCGCTACTGGGGCTATGTTAAACAACCGGATCAGATTAATTATCTGGAACGTTTTGGTACTCAACTGGCGCTTGGGGTACGCGGCACCTTCTGAGCCATGCTGACTGGCCTGCGCTGGCATAGCCAGTTGTATACAACCCGCTGGCATGGCCAGCTGTAAACAAGTTGTAAGCTGCCCGGCTTTCGGGCAGCATCATGCAGTGCCGCCGTCCCAGGCGGCACTGCTTTATCTGAGGAATTCTGAAAAATGCTGATGTCGGCTGCTAAGTTACTGTTGGATAGAAAGTTCACCAAACGCCCGCTGGCCTTGTATATGTCTGTTTTATTGCTGTCGGCGCCAATGAGTCACACCGTCCATGCCGCACCGGTCGGCAATCTGAGTGCGCTGCAACAACAGGCGGGTGTCATTCAAATCACCACCGACGCCAAAGCCGCTGTGACAGTTCAGCTGTTAAAACCAGATTTACTGCGTATCCGCGCCGGCCTCAATGGCACGCTGACCGACGAAGGCAGCAAGGCTGCACCTATTGTGATCAAAACCGACTATGCGCTAGTGCCTTATCAACTTAAAGATATGGGCGATTATCAGCTGGTCAGCACCGAAGCGGTCGCGCTGCGTATCTACAAAACACCACTGACTTTTGCCCTCTATAAAGCCGACAACCAAACGCTGATAGTACAAGAGCTACAGCCACTCGAACTGAATGACAGCAAAGGCAGCGCGCACAGTGTACAGACTTTAAGCACCGCGCCGGACGAACGCTTTTACGGCGGCGGTCAGCAAAATGGTGCCTTTGAATTTAAAGGCAAAAGCATGGAGATTTCCTATTCCGGCGGCTGGGAAGAAGGTGACAGACCAAGCCCGGCACCGTTTTATTTATCCAGCAAAGGCTATGGCGTACTGCGTAATACCTGGGCTAACGGCAGCTACGATTTCCGCTCGGCTGAATACTTGAATTTATCGCATCAGGAAGGCCGCTTTGATGCGTATTTCTTCGC
This sequence comes from Rheinheimera sp., assembly GCA_008015325.1. Classification (GTDB taxonomy): domain Bacteria; phylum Pseudomonadota; class Gammaproteobacteria; order Enterobacterales; family Alteromonadaceae; genus Pararheinheimera. Next base: position 22,784 of record SSFI01000110.1, on the reverse strand, counting down.
CGGCGGCTCGATCCAGGACGTCTTAGCCGATTACACCGAATTGACCGGCCGCGCCAGGCTTATCCCGCGTTGGGCCTTTGAATACGGCGACGCCGATTGTTACAACGACGGCGACAACGGGAAAAAACCCGGCACAGTGCCGGATGGCTGGAGCGACGGCCCGACCGGCACTACGCTGGATGTGGTTGAAACTGTTGCAAAAAAATACCGTGAACACGACATGCCGGGCGGCTGGATTTTACCCAATGACGGCTACGGTTGTGGCTACACCGATTTACCCAAAGTGGTCAAAGGCCTCGCTAAATACGGCTTCAGAACCGGGCTTTGGACTGAAAACGGCGTCGATAAAATCGCCTGGGAAGTCGGCACTGCCGGCAGCCGCGCGCAAAAACTCGACGTAGCCTGGACCGGTCAGGGTTATCAGTTTGCTTTAGATGCCAACAAAGCCGCCGCCGACGGCATCCTGAATAACTCAGATTCGCGGCCATTTTTATGGACAGTGATGGGCTGGGCCGGTATGCAGCGCTACGCCGTGACCTGGACCGGCGACCAGTCCGCCAGCTGGGACTATATCCGCTGGCATATTCCAACATTGATTGGTTCTGGTTTGTCCGGTCAGGCCTACGCCACCGGCGATGTCGACGCCATTTTTGGCGGCAGCCCTGAAACTTATACCCGTGACTTACAATGGAAAGCTTTTACGCCGGTATTAATGGGCATGTCCGGCTGGTCGAAAGCGGCGCGCAAACACCCCTGGTGGTATGACGAGCCCTATCGCAGCATCAACCGCGATTATTTAAAACTGAAAATGCGCCTGACGCCTTATATGTACACCTTAGCGCGTGAGACCGAACAGACCGGCGCGCCTATGGTGCGCGGCCTGATGTGGGATTATCCGCAGACGCCCAAGGCCCTGACCGAAGCGCATAAATATCAGTTTTTACTCGGCCGCGATCTGTTCGTGGCACCGGTGTATCGCTCACAAACCGCCAGTCAGGGCTGGCGCAAAAACGTATTCTTACCGCAGGGCCAGTGGATAGATTATTGGGATGGCCGTGTTGTTGACGCGCCTGCAGCGGGCCAACAACTGGACTACCAGGTTGATTTAAAAACCATTCCGCTGTTTGTCCGCGCTGGTGCCATTATTCCGATGTACGACGCCATGTTGTACGACGGTGAAAAACCCAAAGATGTGCTGACGCTGGATATCTACCCCCATGGCGATAGCGAATTCATGCTGTACGAAGATGACGGTAACAGCCGACAGTACCAGCAAGGGGCTTTCAGTACGCAGCAATTCAGCGTCAAAGCGCCCACTTTTGCCAGCGGCAAAGCCGGTGACATTGAGGTTGAGATCGCGCCGGTCAGCGGCCAGTATCAGGGCCAGGAACCAGCGCGGGTGTATCAGCTGCAATTGCATAGCCGGGTGAAACCAGATGCCGTACAGCTCAATGGCAAGCCATTGCCGGCGTTGCCAGGCGCAGCAGCGTTCGCGAAAGCCAGTAGCGGCTGGTATTTCAGCAACGAAAAATACGGTGTGGTGCATGTCAAAACCGCCAAAACCGATATCCGCCAGGCGCTGAGTTTCACCATACAAATCAACGGCGCTTTAAGCCTCGCGACAACAGCCGATTACACCAAAGCACCGGACCTTGGCAATGAAATCGCGGCGGACAGCATTCTGGTGCTGAACCGGCCAGCCGAGGAATCCGGTCATGTGCTGGAAAACGCTTTTGATGGCAAACCCGGCACCTGGTTTCGTACTAAACGCGACCAGTCGCTGAAAACCGGTGCGCATGAATTCACGCTGGCTTTGGGCGAGCGGCGGATGGTGAATGGTTTTGAAATCGCGCCGCGCAATGACCAGCACTGGCAATATGGTCAGGTCGCCGATTATGAGGTCTACCTCGCGGACAATAACGGCGAATGGGGCCAGCCCGTCGCGCGCGGGCGTTTGCAGAAACTGCAACAAAAACAAAAGGTCGAGTTTGAAGCAAGACCCGGCAGTTTGTTCCGCTTCCGTATTTTAAGCACACAAGATCAAGCCGAAGCTGACCCAATGGTGACTGCTGCGGCCCAAGGCAGCGCCAAAGCCTACAACGCCTTATTGCCAAAAGTGGTCAGTCCGATTGCTATTTCTGAGTTCCGCGTACTGCAACAACCAGAGCCGGAAACAGACGCAGTGCAGCTATTTTTAGCCGAACAAGCGCCGCTGCGAAGCGATAACGCAAGCGGACCGGTCGAGCTGAATCAAAGCAACGGCGGCAACAAAGCCAATGATGGCACTGTGATGTCGATGAATGGGCTGAAATTCCGCAAGGGTCTTGGCGTCGCGGCGCAAAGCCGGCTTGATTATCAGCTGACCGGGCAATGGCGCCTGCTGCGCGCTGATGTCGGCATCGACGACAGCTGTCGCGAACAAGGCGGTGTGCAGTTCCAGATCTTCGGCGACGATAAGCTGCTGTACGACTCAGGTCTGGTGCAAGCGCCGGCGGTGTTGAAACCTGAGCTGGATATCCGCGGCATCCGCCTGTTAAGCCTACGCACCACCGGCGGCAAGCCTGGCGTTTGCGCAAACTGGGCCAATGCCTCAGTGCTGGGGTATCCGCTGAAACACGGCAAGTTGTAATTGCCCTTCATGAAACCAAGCCGGCCTTAGCGCCGGCTTTTTTGTAACAGTATCACAACTCATCGACCTAAACCGGCCGTCAGCCGCATTCCGCTGCACCAGTGCCAGGTTCTGACGTATCAATATGCTTTTATCACTCCGGGAGCTTTTATGCGCTTACGTCATTCAATTGCCTTGTTAGCTTTGGGCATCAGCGGCCTGACTCAGGCCGCCATAGATCCACAATATCAATACCTGAACGCCCTGCCGGCACCACAGGATACTTTGGTACTGCCACTGCGCAGCAGTGATGTCAAAGACGGCAAGCACAGTCTGCTCGCCGACCCACAGTTGAAACAGCAATTAGCTGCCGCCGGTTTTACCGGCAAAGCGGGTGCCATCAGCCAGCTTTATCAGGTCGCAGGTTATCAGCGGGTATTGCTATTGGGCCTGGGTGATAAGCCGGTCCTCACCGATGACAAGCTGGCCGCTTATGGCGGCGATTTGGCGGCAGCGCTGGATAAAAGCAGTGCGCAGCAGGTCACCATCGATGGCCGTTATCTGGCGGCGATGCCGCAGCTGATCCATGGCCTGGAGCTGCGGGCCTATCGCTTTGACCAGCTGAAATCAAAAGCTGAAGCACCACGCAAAGTCGCTGTGAATGTCGTAGTCGCCGATGTCAAAAACGCTGAGCAACAACATCAGCAGCTACAAGCGGTGGCCGAAGGTGTTTATCTGGCGCGCGATCTGACCAATTTACCAGCCGCAGATCTCACACCGCAAAGCTTTGCACAAGCCGCGTTGGCGCTGCAAAAGCTTGGTGTCAAAGTCACAGTGCTGGATGAAAAAGCCATCGACAAGCTCGGCATGGGCGCTTTGGCAGCTGTTGGACGCGGCAGTGACCGCCCACCACGGTTAGTGGTCGCGCACTGGCAGGGTGACGACAAAGCACCGCTGGCAATAGTCGGTAAAGGCATCACTTTTGATACCGGCGGTTACCACCTGAAAACCGATGGTGAATCTATAGTGCGGATGACCAGTGACATGGCCGGTGCTGCAGCCGTGCTTGGCACTATCAAAGCGCTGGCGCTGCAAAAAGCCAAAGTGAATGTGGTGGGCCTGATGGCGATGGCAGAAAATATGATTTCTTCCAACGCTTACCTGCCCGGCGATGTGTTAAAAACCGCGCAGGGCCTGACGGTGCAAATCACCTCGACAGACGCCGAAGGTCGCCTGGTGATGGCCGATGCGATGTGGTACGCCCGCAAACAATATCAACCGCGCGCTATGGTGGATATTGCCACTTTAACCGGCAGCAAAGTCGGTGCGCTGGGCAGTTATTACGCCGGGCTGTTCAGTGAAGATGAAGCCTTGACCAGCATTTTATTGCAGGCCGCTAAACAGAGTGGCGAGCCACTGTGGCGTTTACCGCTCAGCGATGAATTCGCCGGCGAGCTGAAAAGTGACATTGCGGATTTACGCAACACCGGCAAAACCACCGGCGCGTCGACTGCAGCCTGGTTCTTAAAACAATTCGCCGGCGACACCACTTGGGCGCATCTGGATATCGCCGGTAACGCCCTTGCCAGCAGTGAGAAAGGTGTGCACCCCACTGGTGCTACCGGTTTTGGTGTGCGCTTATTAACCCAGTGGTCGCTGCAACAACCGTAAATCGGCATGCTGCCAGCCGTTAATGATATCGCCAGCGCCGGAGTATCCGGCGCTGGCTTTTTTATCAGATGCCCGCAGCTGTGCGCCTGCCCTTCCAGCCATCCCAGCCTTGTCACCGCTAAACCCGTAGGCAGCGAAGGAACCGACAGAGCACTATACTGTCAGAGATAACCTGTACATTTTTCAACCAGAGACAATGGAGGTGCGGCATGGATACCAGCAAACACAATTTGTATACCCTGTTCGACCAGCTGGGCTTACCCAGTGATGACGCCAGCATTGAACGTTTTGCCCGGCATTATCGCCTCAATGAAGGCCAGTATCTGTATCAGGCGACGTTCTGGACGCCGGCGCAAGCCAGCTTTCTGAAGGATGCCTATCAGCAGGATGCGGAATGGTCGGACGCGCTGGACCAACTGAACGGCCTGATGCGCTGACAATAACGTCAGCGACTTAGCTGATAAAGCGGTAAGGCATTTAAACGTCGATCGATTTCAGCCACCATCTGCTGGTAAACGGCGGAGTCGATCGACTGGTATTGCTGCTCAAACATTTCCTGCGGCAAGCCTTCCGGCAGCCGGCTTTTACTCGGGAACAATTCTGGTTCTGTACGCTCTGCGGCGGCAAAAAACTGCTGCAAAGCCCGCGCCGACTCTGGTGTTGCGACGGCCAGACGGGCGAAGCGGATGCCGGCACGGTCGGCCAGCAAATCAACAAAACTGAACCCACTGCCGCCCTTTAACGAATCGAGCAGTTCTTTCGCCTCGCCGACCGCTGAAGATAACCGCTGGTTTCCCAGCACATGGATTGTCGCTGAATAGATAAAATGCTGTTGTAAATCAGGCCGGCGTGCCAGCGTCACCCGCGGAGTTTTGCCCTGAGGATTGACTTTGACTTCGTTGACCAGCAGCTGCAGGTTACGTCCCCCCAGCAACTGCGCCAATGCCAGAATCACCGCCTGATTTTCCTGTACCGCTAGCTCAGGTTTGGCCTCGCTACGCTTATCCGCTTCACGCAGCAACAACTGCAGATAGCTGATCAGACTTTGCGACGGCACAGGTTGCTGGCTATGCTGCAGCGCCAGCGCGTAATAATGCTCAATCAGCTCTTTCTGGTTTTCATCGCGAAACCATTGTTTATAAAGATTCAGGCCCGAATTTTTTAACGAGTTGAAACTGAAATCAGCAGATTTATTCAGTTCTACTTTCACCGCATCCTGCTGTACTGTCACAGAGCGGACTTTCGCCAGCAATTCAGCGCCCTGCCCCGGGCCCCATACCTGATCTGCCACCCAGCCTAATAAACTCATAGCCATACCACCGGGCAAGGTCAGGCTGCCAATTTGCACTTTTCTCAGCTGCAAAGGCCCCACCGAAGGTTCAATCTGTAAATGAGCGTTGACATACCAATGCCAGGAAAACAGCCGCACCGGCATTGTCATCAGAATGGATAAAGCACTGTCACTAATCTGAGTTTTGCCCTGAAACCCCGGCAAACTGCGGCTCGCCAGCGTAAAAGCTGCGTTCAGTTCATCAGCATTGGTCTTAATCACCAGCTGCTGACCCGGATCCCGCATCGATTGATTCAGATTATTCAGCAACTGCTGGCTGTTACGAACCGCCGCAGCATTTAACTGGCCGGTTTCATTGAGTAACGGCGCACGATCAAGCAATAACCAGGCGATACACAACACCACAGTGCTGAGTAAAACCAGTAAAGTCAGGAGCTGGCGAAACAGATGCTGGACGGCCTGCATCAAAAAACCTCTTGAGGCACAAGTGTCTCTATCTTACCAGAAGGATTTGTCACAGCGCGAAGATTTCCGGCCTGGAAAAATTTGTAACTAATTTTTTCGCAAACAATGGCTTGGCACTACCGCTTTGCCAGTTTTTCTGGCTAAGATAACAACAAAGTCGCAGACGCGAAGTGCCTGTTATCGGCACTGCTAATATTACAAAAATTCGCTGAGGAGTTCGTTTGAACCCATTGTTAACGTTGTTTGGTGTTTGTCTGTTGCTGTGTAGCATGCTGCACTCCGTCGCCGTTGCTGATCCACTGGATGCCGAGCTCGACAAATATCTGCAACTAACCAATGAACGGCCTGCGCAGGCGTCTGCTTTTATCCGGTCTTTAGAAGCGCAGTTGACGCCTTCTACCGCCGCCATTACCCGAGCCAGATTGTGGTCGTATCTCGGCAGTGACTACCGCGAGCAACGCGATTACGTCAAATCGCAGTATTACATTGACCTGAATCTGGACCTTGCTGAAAAAAGCCAAAGCGAGGACATCCGCACTGAAGCGCTGACCGACCAGCTGGCGTTATATCAAGTACAGAACCAGCCTGGCAAAGCCAGAGCACTGGTATCGCAGCTGCAGGATTCGCTCCGCGTTGCCAATCTGGAGCGAGTACGCTACTACGCCGCCAATACGCTGGGTAGTTTTTTGCAATCAGAAGACCGCTATGACGACGCGCTGCAGGCTTATTATCAGGCCTTTCATGCCATCGAAAATTCCAGCAACCCGCGCACAGCAGTGCGAAAAATCTACTTGCAGGGCGCCATTGCCGGACTGAACACAGCGCTGGCGCAATATCAAAAAGCCGACGAACTGCTGCAAACCGCGGTCAAACAAGCCCAGAGTACTGCCGGGCTGAACTTTATGCTGCCGGATTTGTATCTGCAACTCGGGGTCAATTATGCATCTCAGCTGCAATACAGCGCCGCAGAGCAAGCCAATCAACAGGGGCTGCAATGGGCACGCCAGCTCAATAACACTTTGTCGGTTGCAACGCTGTTGAATAACATCGGTGATTTACGGCTGAAACAGGGTCAGTATGCCGAGGCAGTGCCACTGTTTACCGAATCCAGACAATTGGCCGAACAACTGCACTATACAGCGATGGTACTGACTGCAGAATTTAATCTCGGTTATATCCAGGTATTACAAGGTAAGCAGCAGGAAGGGCTGGCGCAGATGGCCGCAATGGTTGAAAAAGCGCGTGAACTGCAACTGCCAGACACCGACCTGCTGAGTTATGTTGGCGAGCTGGCCGACGCCTACGGCGTTGCTAAAGCCCATGCGGACGAAGCCCGCTTGCTGCGCGAGTATAATGTGCTGAGTCAGAATATTTTTAAAACCGACCGCGACCAGGAAATCAGTGCACTGCAGGAAGCTTTTTCTGCCAAAGAAAAAGCCAAACAAATTGAAAGTCTGGAACAACAAAATAAACTCAACACGGCAGAACTCGCGCAGAAAAAACTGCAGCAACGGGTGATGTTATTGTTCGGGCTGGTGGTGCTGTTAGCAACCGCCTTGTTATATTTGCTGTATCGCAAAGTACGCAATGCCAATCAGCAATTGCGCCAGGCAAACGATCAGCTCGCCTATAACTCATTGCACGACCCACTGACCGGCTTACTGAACCGCCGTTCTCTGCACGAATTTATGCAAAAGCGCACTGAGCAGGGCGAACGACGCCAGTTACCAACCGCCAGCACTGACGGCTTTATTCTGCTTGATATCGATTACTTCAAACATATCAATGACCATCACGGCCATGCCGCGGGCGACGCCGTGTTAATCGAAATTGGCCAGCGCCTGAAACAACTCACCCGTCAGGGCGATATGGTGCTGCGTTGGGGTGGTGAAGAGTTTTTAATAGTACTGCGTAATCTGAATCAAACCGCCCTGACCAATTTCACCAACCGGGCTTTGCAGGTCATCGGCAGTACGCCGGTGCCCTATCAGAACAGCAGTATTCCGGTCACCGCATCAGCCGGCTTTCTGACCTTGCCATTTGCCGGCGTTGACGAAGCGCAGCTGAACTGGGAAAAAGCACTAAAACTGGCTGACATGGCTTTGTATATGGGCAAAGTACATGGCCGTAACCGTGCTTATGGTCTGGTGGCGCTGCACCGGCCTTATGAGGAATTAAAAACTCAGCTGGAAACTGACCTGAGTTTACCGATTGAACAGGGCAATCTGGAAATTACGCTGGTCCTTGGTCCACCGCAAAGTTAACGCCCTCCACAAAATTAAAGCTCGTTCGGGTCACAAGGTGGCGGTGCGGCAGCCAGCGCATTGCCAAAATACCGTTCCTGCAGCAAGGTATATGCGGAAGACCTTTGCACTTGCTGCAACGCCCGATTAAAGGCTCTGGCAAGGTCTTTACTGCGAAACGCGGCTCGGTAAAAAGTCGGTGTAAACAGCGGATAAATTTGTACCTGATCGCCCTGCTCGGCCTTGTTGTTGTAATAATGAAAGATGTTCATATCCATCACCACCACCTGTACCCGTTGTTTCTGCAACATCTCAACCTGCGTGCGCTGGTCGACAGTTTCGCGGTAGCTGGGCGAAGTCAGTGCAATGCGCTGATAAGCCTCAGGCAGCACCTGCACAGCATTCTGAAAAGCCAGAATCGAGAACGGCGCCAAATCGGTCAGATCATTTAAGCTGATTTGATTGGCGGCCAGCGTGACGGCAACATTTTGATAGCGAATATAAGGACAGCTATAGAAAATTTTCGTCTGACCTTCGGTTTTTTTCTGCAGCGTGGCAATGTCACCAATCCCCTGCTGCAATAAAGTGAAAATACGTTTGTTCGGCACATAAGTAAATTCTACCGGTTGCTGCATCACCCGGGCTATTTCACGCAGCAACTCAATTTCATAACCATCCGAACTATCCACCTGAATATAAGGCGGTTTGTTCATACCCACTAACACTTGCAGCGGTTTCTCTGCCTGGGCCACGCCAGCCCAGATGCCTGACAATACCCCAAGTCCCGTTAGCCACAGACGACGCATGACAGACCTCACTTTTTAAGTGGCGATAACAGAAGCATAGCGGAGCAAATGCCGTGCACAAGCATGTTGGCTCAGTGCCCCAAACCGCAAGATGCAGATGGCAAAACAGGTTGTAGCCAGCAAAATAACGCGAAGCTGTTGTGGAAATGGCCTTTTTTACGCGGCACCAAAACAACAACGCCGGCACAAGGCCGGCGTGTATAGGGCGTGTTAACGTTTGATGGTTGTTTTTGCAGCAGTTTGGCGGCGCTTTGGGCTTTGTCACTCGTTGCTCACATAGAATCACTACGCCACGCGCCTCGTTTCGCGCCCAAAACGCCGCCACCACGCGGTGGCCGAAACGAACAAAACTTAATCACCAAACGTCAACACGCCCTAGGACTGAAGCTGGAAAAATTACTCCCAGTTCAGCACTACTTTACCGCTCTGGCCTGAGCACATAATGTCAAAGCCTTGCTGGAAATCAGCCACCGGCATTTCGTGGGTGACGATTGGCGTAAGGTCCAGACCGGATTGGATCAGGCTCGCCATCTTGTACCAGGTCTCAAACATTTCGCGGCCATAAATGCCTTTAATCACCAGGCCTTTAAAAATCACTTTGTTCCAGTCCACTGCCATATCCGAAGGCGGAATACCGAGCATCGCAATCTTGCCGCCATGGTTGATGGTATCGAGCATAGAGCGGAACGCCGAAGGCACACCGGACATCTCTAAGCCAACATCAAAACCTTCAGTCATGCCCAATTCAGCCATCACGTCAGTCAGATTTTGTTTGCTGACATCCACAGCGCGGGTGGCGCCCATTTTCATGGCGAGCTCGAGCCGGAACGGATTGACGTCGGTGATAACGATATGACGGGCGCCGACATGACGTGCCACAGCAACTGCCATAATGCCAATCGGGCCAGCACCTGTGATTAATACATCTTCGCCGACTAAATCAAACGACAGCGTGGTATGTACAGCATTGCCGAACGGGTCAAAAATCGCGGCGATATTATCCGGGATATTGTCCGGAATTTTAAAAGCGTTAAAAGCCGGGATCACCAGGTATTCAGCAAAAGAACCCTGCCGGTTCACGCCAACACCAATAGTGTTGCGGCACAGATGCACGCGACCGGCGCGACAGTTGCGGCAGTGGCCGCAGACTAAATGGCCTTCGCCTGACACGCGGTCGCCGACGGCAAAACCCCGCACTTCCGAGCCCATACCAACGACTACACCGACGTATTCGTGGCCAACCACCATGCCATGCGGAATGGTTTTTTGCGCCCAGTCGTCCCATTTATAGATATGGACGTCAGTACCACAAATGGCGGTCTTTTTGATTTTGATTAAAACGTCGTTTGGCCCGACTTCCGGCATCGGCACTTCGGTTTGCCAAATACCCGGTTCTGCTTTTAATTTCGCTAATGCTTTCATGTTGTTACCTTAAGAAATCACGCCCATGTCTTTACCGGTGCGGATAAAAGCAGCAATGGCTTTATCCAGCTGTGCTTTGCTGTGTGCTGCTGAAATTTGCGTGCGGATGCGCGCTTGGCCTTTTGGCACTACCGGGAACGAGAAGCCGACCACATACACGCCTTGCTCCAGCATGCGGCGGGCAAACTCGCCGGCCACTTTGGCATCGCCCAGCATCACCGGAATGATGGCGTGGTCTTTGCCAGCCAGTGTGAAGCCTGCCGCCGTCATCTGCTCACGGAAATAGGCCGCGTTATCCCAGAGTTTAGCTCTGAGTGCGTCGCCCTGAGCCAGCATGTCGAGCACTTTAATCGACGCCGTGACAATAGAAGGCGCCAGACTGTTTGAGAACAGATACGGCCGTGAACGCTGTCTGAGCCACTCGATAATTTCTTTTTTGCCTGAGGTATAACCGCCGGAGGCGCCACCCAAGGCTTTGCCCAGCGTACCTGTGATGATGTCAACACGGTCTAACACGTCGCAGTATTCATGAGTACCGCGGCCGTTTTTACCAACAAAACCCACGGCATGGCTGTCATCAACCATGACTAAGGCATTGTATTTGTCGGCTAAATCACAAATCGATTTGAGATCAGCAATGACACCATCCATCGAGAACACACCGTCGGTGGCAATCAGTTTAAAGCGTGCGCCGTCGGCATCGGCTTGTTTTAACTGCGCTTCCAATTCCGCCATGTCATTGTTGGCATAACGATAGCGTTTGGCTTTACACAGCCGCACGCCGTCGATAATAGAAGCATGGTTCAGCGCATCGGAGATCACCGCATCTTCGGCACCTAAAATGGTCTCAAACAAACCGCCGTTAGCATCAAAGCAGCTCGAATACAAAATGGTATCTTCAGTGCCTAAAAACGCACTGATACGCGCTTCTAAGGTTTTGTGAATATCCTGAGTACCGCAGATAAAACGTACCGACGCGACACCAAAACCATGGCTGTCGAGGCCCTGCTGCGCCGCAGCAATCAGTTCTGGAGAGTTAGCCAGACCTAAGTAGTTGTTGGCGCAGAAGTTTAACACCTGCTCGCCATTGACTGTGACATCGGAAAATTGCTGTGACGTGATGATCCGCTCGCCTTTGTACAGGCCTTCGGCTTTCACGTCATCGATTTGGTGTTGGATATGGCTGAGGAACGCGGAATTGCGCATAACGCCTCCTGTTGGGACATTGGTATTTATACCCTTCTTCCTTGCAGATATGGCAGTGTCAGCTGCCTGACCAAATCTGCAAAAATTTGGGTATATCTTATTATCGAAAGCATTCGAAATCATCATTTATTTTCGATAAACAACAAGTCGCTGCTTCATTAGAATTTGCTGCCGATTGTACCGTAAAGAATCGGCTATCGCAGTGAATTTGCGGCTGGTCGGTGCACAACCGGAACAGTTCAGGCGAATTGAGGAATCGGGCACGGCTCTAGATACAACAAAGGCCGCTGTTGCGGCCTTTGCTCAGAAAAGTTCAGTTTAAACCGAACTTACTTCTTTTTCGCTTTTGGATTTGGCAGGTCAGTGATTGAACCTTCGTAAATCTCAGCCGCGAGACCGATAGACTCGTTCAGCGTCGGGTGGGCGTGAATCGTCAGGGCGATATCTTCAGCATCTGCGCCCATTTCCACTGCTAAACAAATTTCACCGAGCATTTCACCGGCATTGATACCGACAATAGCGCCACCCAGAATGCGGTGTGATTCTTTGTCGAAAATCAGCTTAGTGAAGCCTTCAGTACGGGCTGAGGCGATAGCACGGCCAGAAGCAGCCCATGGGAAGGTGGCTGTTTCAACTGCGATGCCTTTTTCTTTGGCTTCTTTTTCAGTGATACCAACCCAGGCCATTTCCGGATCTGTGTAAGCCACAGACGGAATGCAACGCGGGTCGAAGAAGTGTTTCATGCCAGAGATGACTTCTGCAGCAACATGGCCTTCGTGCACGGCTTTGTGCGCCAGCATCGGCTGACCAATCACATCACCGATGGCGAAAATGTGTGGCACATTGGTGCGCAGTTGTTTGTCGACATTGATGAAACCACGCTCGTCGACGTTCACGCCGGCTTTGGCTGCATCTAACAGGTTGCCGTTTGGACGACGGCCGACTGCCACCAGGATTTTGTCGTAACGCACTGGTGAAGCCGGCGCGTTTTTGCCTTCGAACGTGACGTACAGGCCGTCAGCTTTGGCTTCAACCGCTGTCACTTTAGTCGACAGCATCAGGGTGTAATTGTCTTTGTTGTATTTGGTGTAGGCTTTGACCAGATCAGCATCGGCTGCCGGAACCAGCTGGTCAGCGAATTCAACTACAGACACTTTAGAGCCTAAAGCACGGTACACAGTGCCCATTTCCAGGCCGATGATACCGCCGCCTAATACCAGCATTTCGCCCGGAATGTCTTTCAGTTCCAGCGCGCCGGTAGAATCAATCACCCGTGGGTCATCTTTTGGAATAAATGGCAGTGCAACTGGCTCAGAACCGGCAGCGATGATGGCGCTGTCAAAAGTGATAGTGGTATCACCAACAACCAGCGTGTTCGGGCCGGTGAATTTGCCGTAGCCGTTGACGACTTTGACTTTACGCATTTTAGCCATGCCAGACAGACCGTTGGTCAGTTGACCAACCACTTTGTCTTTCCAGGCACGGATTTTATCTAAATCGATTTGTGGGGCACCGAAAGTAACGCCGTGAGAGGCCATCTCTTTCGCGTCATCGATGACTTTGGCAACGTGTAATAAGGCTTTAGACGGGATACAGCCAACGTTTAAACAAACACCGCCGAGGGTGCTGCGGGCTTCAACCAAGGTCACTTCCAGACCTAAATCTGCTGCACGGAATGCAGCTGAATAACCACCAGGGCCAGCGCCCAGCACTACTACCTGAGTTTTGATTTCGTTGCTCATTGTTTTACCTTGCTATTTTAGCTTGCAATTTTACTTGCATCGGGCTCGTAGGTTGCCACGGCAGCGCCGGTGGCACAGCGTAAAAGTCGGCGGATTTTAGCACCCTGCCTGAAAGATGTCCCGTAACTTTTCAGCCACATTAACATCAGACATCTCAACATCGGCAGCGCTGTTGCCCCGCGACAACAGAAGCGGCAGCCGAAGCTGCCGCCTGGCTTTTTACATAATAATCTGACGGATATCAGCTAAGTATGACGCCAGCGTCGCAGTAAAGCGGGCCGCCAAAGCGCCATCGATGACGCGGTGGTCATAAGACACTGACAGCGGCACCATCAGGCGCGGCTGGAAGGCTTTACCATCCCATTTCGGCTTGATGTCAGATTTCGACACCCCGAGAATAGCCACTTCCGGCGCGTTCACGATAGGCGTAAAGGCCGTACCGCCAATGCCACCCAGGCTGGAAATGGTGAAACAACCACCCTGCATATCCGCCGCGGTTAGTTTGCCTTCACGGGCTTTCACCGAGATTTCCTGCAGTTCACGCGACAGCTCGATAATGCCTTTTTTGTTGACGTCACGAACAACCGGCACCACTAAGCCATTTGGCGTATCGACCGCGATACCTAAGTGCACGTATTTCTTCAGAATCAAACTTGCGCCATCTTCTGACAACGAGCTGTTAAAGGTCGGAAATTCTTCCAGCGCCTTGGCCGCGGCTTTCATGATAAACACCAGCGGGGTGTATTTCACACCGAGTTTTTTCTTCTCGGCCAGTGCGTTTTGCTCTTTGCGGAAATCTTCCAGATCGGTAATGTCCGCTTCGTCAAACTGCGTCACATGCGGGATACGCACCCAGTTGCGGTGTAAGTTGGCACCGGACAGCTTCTGAATTCGCGACAGCGGTTTTTCTTCCACTGCGCCGAATTTGCTGAAATCCACTTTTGGCCATGGGATCAGGTCAAAACCAACACTGTTGCCGCTACTGGTGACACTGCCTTTACCGGCGGTGACCTGAGCAATAATGTTTTTGACGTAATTCTGTACGTCTTCACGCTGGACCCGGCCTTTACGCGCTGTGCCTGTCACTTTAGACAGGTCGACGCCGAATTCACGGGCTAAGCGGCGTACCACCGGCGAAGCGTGAGCAAAAGCAGCGCTTTGCGTCACTTCGTTGTCGCTGACAGCAGCGGCTGGGGCTGCTGCCGGAGCTGGTGCGGCCGGAGCAGCTGGCGCAGCGGCCGGCGTCGGAGCTGCAACCGGAGCAGGCGCTGCTGCCACTGCTGCTGGCGCGGCTGCGCCGGTCGAGAAGACAAAGACCAACGAACCAGTCTGAACCTTGTCGCCGACTTTGACCTTGACTTCAGTCACAGTCCCGGCAAATGGTGCCGGCACTTCCATCGCGGCTTTATCGCCTTCGACCGATAACAGCGATTGTTCAGCTTTAACCAAATCACCGACTTTCACCATTACTTCCGTGACTTCAACGGCATCGCCACCGATATCCGGCACTTTGACGTCTTTCAGCTCAGTTGCTGCAGCTACTGCAACTGGCGCCGGCGCAGCGGCCGGAGCGGCAGCAACAGGGGCCGGAGCAGCCACAGCGGCTGCCGTGCCGGCACCGGCACCGGCACCGGCAAATACCATAATCAGTGAACCGGTTTTGACTTTATCACCGGCTTTCACCCGAATTTCCTGCACCACACCGGCCTGAGCGGCTGGTACTTCCATCGAGGCTTTATCGCCTTCCACCGACAGCAGCGACTGGTCAACACTGACAGTGTCGCCGACTTTCACCAGAATTTCGGTGACTTCCACTTCATCCGCGCCGATATCCGGCACAAAAATTTCGATTGTCATTGCCATTCCTCTTATGCGAACAGTGGGTTCGGCTTATTGGTGTCGATGCCAAAACGCACGATGGCATCGGCGACCAGTTGTTTGTCGATAGTCCCTTGTTTGGCGAGCTCACGCAGCGCCGCCAGCACCACGTAACCAGCGTTCACTTCGAAGTGACGGCGCAGGTTTTCGCGGCTGTCAGAGCGACCAAAACCGTCGGTGCCCAACACTTTATACGACACGGCCGGCACAAAGGCGCGGACCTGGTCGACATAGTTTTTGATGTAGTCGGTAGCGGCAATGGCCGGCTCTTTCCCCATCACTTGCGCAATGTACGGTACTTTCTCCGCTTCATTCGGATGCAGCATATTGTGACGTTCACAGTCCTGACCATCGCGTGCCAGTTCATTGAATGAGGTGACTGAATAGACATCTGAAGCAATGCCATATTCTTCTGACAGAATTTCAGCGGCGCGGCGCACTTCATTCAGGATGGTGCCTGAGCCTAATAACTGCACTTTGCCTTTGTTGCCGGTCAGCGTTTCCAGCTTGTAAATACCACGACGGATGCCTTCTTCGGCGCCCTGTGGCATGGCCGGGTGATGATAGTTTTCGTTCATCACTGTGATGTAGTAATAGATATTTTCCTGCGCCGGGCCATACATGCGGCGGATACCGTCCTGCATGATCACCGCCAGTTCATAAGCGTAAGTCGGGTCGTAAGAGATACAGTTCGGTACTGTACCGGCCAGAATATGGCTGTGGCCATCTTCGTGCTGTAAGCCTTCACCGTTTAATGTGGTACGGCCAGCCGTGGCGCCTAACAGGAAACCACGCGCTTGTTGGTCGCCCGCCAGCCAGGCCATATCTCCGACACGCTGGAAGCCAAACATTGAGTAATAAATGTAGAACGGGATCATCGGCAGGTCATTGGTGCTGTACGACGTTGCCGCCGCCACCCAGGATGCCATGGCGCCCAGTTCGTTAATGCCTTCCTGCAATACCTGACCTGAAGTTTCTTCTTTGTAGTAAGAAACTATAGCGCGGTCTTCCGGCGTATAAGTCTGACCGTGCGGGTTATAAATACCGATTTGACGGAACAGACCTTCCATACCGAAGGTACGGGCTTCGTCGGCAATAATTGGCACAATTTGCTGGCCGATATTCGGGTCTTTTAACAGAATGTTCAGACCACGGACAAAGGCCATAGTGGTTGAAATTTCGCGTTTCTGCTCTTCCAGCAGACCTTCAAACACTGGCAATTCCGGCAGCGTCAGTGGCTTGGTGAAATTCGGCAGGCGTACCGGTGTGTAGCCGTTTAACGCATTGCGACGGGCATGCAGGTACTGATGCTCCGGCGAGCCTTCCGGCAGCGTCAGATATGGTAGGCTGTGCACGTCTTCTTCAGACAGATATTCCTCCAGATTCAGACGCTTGCGAATTTGCAGCACATGCGTCATATCCATTTTCTTCACCTGGTGGGCGATGTTTTTACCTTCAGCGGCTTCACCCATACCATAACCTTTGATGGTTTTGGCCAGAATGACCGTCGGACGGCCTTTGGTCTCTTGCGCCGCTTTAAAGGCAGCATAGAGTTTGGATGCTTCATGACCGCCGCGTTTTAACGCGAAGATCTCTTCGTCAGTCATGTCAGCCACTAAGGCGGCAGTTTCCGGGTAACGACCGAAGAAATGCTGACGCACGTATGCGCCGTCTTTTGATTTGTAAGTCTGATAATCACCGTCGATGGTTTCGTTCATCAGCTGCAGCAGTTTGCCGGTAGTGTCTTTGGCCAGCAGCTTGTCCCAGCCACTGCCCCACACTACTTTGATCACGTTCCAGCCAGCGCCACGGAATAACCCTTCCAGTTCCTGGATGATTTTGCCGTTGCCCATCACCGGGCCGTCTAAGCGCTGCAGGTTACAGTTAACGAGGAAACACAGGTTATCCAGTTTTTCCCGCGCGGCGAATGACAGCGAACCACGGCTTTCCGGTTCGTCCATTTCACCGTCACCAAGGAAAGCATACACGCGCTGTGCGCTGGTGTCTTTCAGGCCACGGCCGTGTAAATACTTCAGGAAACGCGCCTGATAAATCGAGGTGATTGGGCCTAAACCCATTGACACAGTCGGGAACTGCCAGAATTCCGGCATCAGTTTCGGGTGCGGGTAAGACGATAAACCTTCACCGCCCACTTCCTGGCGGAAGTTGTCCAGCTGGTCTGCTGTTAAGCGGCCTTCAACAAAGGCACGGGCGTAAATGCCCGGAGAAATGTGACCCTGATAATAGACCAAATCGCCGCCGTCTTTTTCGTTCGGCGCGCGGAAGAAGTGGTTAAAACAGGTTTCGTAGAATGCAGCTGCCGACTGGTAAGACGCCATGTGGCCGCCCAGTTCCAGCTCTTTTTTCGAGGCACGCAGCACGATCATGATGGCGTTCCAGCGAATAACCGAACGGATTTTTTTCTCCAGATTCACATCGCCCGGATAAGCCGGTTCCTGTTGCGGCGGAATAGTGTTGATATAGTTGGTGGTGACGCCGGTAGGCATGTCGACACCTTCCAGCCGTGCCTGTTCCAGCACCTGCTCGAGCAGGAATTGCGCCCGCTCGACACCTTCGGTGCGTACTACGGATTCCAGCGCTTCCAACCACTCCTGGGTTTCGAGCACGTCGACGTCAAGCTTATTGACTTCAGACATATCAATTTTCCTTTCAAACCGTCCTGCCGCGCAGGACCTTGCTGTTGTTGTTCTGCTGTGCTGTTTCAGTTCTGTTGCGAACGACGCAGCGAGCGTTCAAGTCGTGAGCGTTCCCGGTCGGCTTCCAGCAAAGCCTCTTCAATAAAGGCCAGATGGCTGTTGCTGGCTTGCCGGGCTTGTTCCGGCTCACCATTGATCACCGCTTCCATTAACCGTTGCCGATGTGAATTCAGCTGGCCCACAATGCCGTCCTTCTGCTGCAGAATTTCCAGGTTTAACCGGATATTCTGCTCCACCAGCGGCGTTAAGCCGCGCACCAGATGCAAAAGCACCACATTGTGGGATGCTTCTGCCACTGCTGAATAAAAGCGTCCGACCGCAGCGGCTTCAGCATTGATGTCATGCTGTTGCTGCGCCAGACAAATTTCGTCGTAGCGTTGTTTAATCTGACTGAAATCGTTGGCGGTACCACGCAGCGCGGCGTAATAGGCGCAAATGCCCTCTAAGGCGTGACGAAATTCCAGTAAATCAAATTGGGATTCAGGGTGACGGCCAATCAGTTCAAATAACGGATCTGTGAGGCCACCGACTAAAGTATCGCAGACAAAAGTGCCACCGCCTTGTTTGCGGCTGACCAGCCCTTTGGCTTCAAGTTTTTGCAGCGCTTCGCGCACTGAGGGCCGCGATACTTCAAATTGTTCGGCCAGTTCGCGTTCAGTCGGTAATTTCTGGCCAGGCGCAAAACTGCCCTCGAGCAACATTTGCTCCAGCTGTCCGACAATTTGATCCGACAATTTAGCCGGTTTGATTTTCAGTGCGTTTTTCATGGCTTCAACAGCGTAGCAAAGCGCCGCTGTTTGTCATTCCTGTCCAGAGCTGTTGTTCTTGTCGATGTGAAAGCTGTCACATCGTGTAAATTGGTAAGACCATTTTACTTTAATGCGCATCAAATTAGCAGAAAAGCCCCGCAGTGTAAATCAGTGCAAGTTGTAGCGATGGATTTTTGCGCAGAATAGTTAGAGTTAAAACTCTAACACCAGGAAGAACAAAAGAAAAAGTGGAATTGGTCAGACCATTAATTGAATTGGGGTCAGGTCTTGCCCCGTGCGTTCAAATGCACGGGGCAAGACCTGACCCCCAAACCTAATGACCCCAAACCTAACCACAGTCGCGATTAACTCAACCAGCCGCTCAGCGTTAAGACAGCAATCAATGCCAGGAAAAACAGCACATTACGCTTGGCGAGTGCCACAGCACTGACCGCGGCATCCGGCGTATTCAGCAACTCTTCCGGCACAGGCTCAGCAGCCTGACTGAGTTCGGCCAGTAAAGCCGGCGCACTCAGCTGTAACGAACCGGCATGCTGTAATAGCACGGCCGATGTGCGGCTGAAATCCCCCACCAGCGCGAGGCCAAGGCCAAACAACCGCACCGGCAGCCAGTCGGCCCAGTGCAGCAGATCGTCGGCAAAACGACGCCAGTCTTCATCCGGCACCACCGCTGCCGCCGGCGTAGCTTCGGGCGTCGCATGCTCTGCAGCGGCAGGCGCTGTCGCTTCGTCTGCGATAGTATCTGCAGCCGCCCCCGGCTCTGACAGCTGACGCAAACAGGCATAAGCCACAGCACCAAAAGCACCCAGCAGCGCGTACCAGAACAACACTGCCGCGTAATAACGGAAGTTCAGCCAAATCAACTGCTGGCCATAACTCAGTTCCGGCGCGCCTTGTGCAGTGCGGATTTGTTGCATCGCCAAAAAAGCCGCTTCCTGATCATCGCGCTGCGCTGCATTTAAAAATTGTTTGTAAGTTTGCCGGTAAGACCAGCTACCGATACACAGCAACAACACCAGCGTATTCAGCACCAGCTGCAGCAACCAGAAATGCACACTGTAGATAAGCAGCGACACCAGCAAAGCCGGCAATAACCACCATAACAGCATCAGATAAGGCTGCGGCAATCCTGGCAGCATCACTCTTTCGCCACGCGTTAAATAAGGCCGCAGATAAGTCACAAGCTGCCAGGCGCTGCCCCGAACCGCCAGACGCTCGACAATTAGGGCAATCAACATCGTTAACAAGGTCATGCGGGCTCTCCTGCTGCAGGTGGGGCTGACTGTTGCTCAGCCAGTAATTGCCGAAAATAATCCCAGTTAAAGGCCGGACCGGGGTCAGTTTTGCGGCCTGGTGCGATATCACTGTGACCGAGGATCCGCTCAGGTGCAAGTGTCGGATACTGGCTGAGCAACCATTGACACAGGCGGCTCAGTGCCTGATATTGCGCTTCAGTAAAAGGCACATCGTCTGCGCCTTCAAGCTCAATACCGATGGAAAAATCATTACATTTATCCCGGCCGTTAAACAAACTGAGGCCGGCATGCCAGGCGCGTTTGGCAAAAGGCACATATTGCCAGATGCGGCCATCACGATAGATCACACAATGCGCCGACACCCGCACACCGGCTAAACGGGCGAAATACGGATGCGCATTGCAATCGAGCCTGCCGCCAAAAAAGTCATCAATATAAGGTGTATGAAAAGTGGCAGGGGGCAAACTGATGTTATGGATCACCAGCAGACTGATATCTGCCGGATCTGGCCTGTCATCATAATGCGTACAAGGCCTGATGGTAATTTCAAATGGTGGCAATGGCGCAGATAAGTCTGTCGCTTCGGTTCGGGCCGCACTTGGCAAAGCCAATCCTCACTGGTTATGCTGTGGCATTATTCTCTGCGTCATGGCTGTCGAATGCAAGCTCCGGATCCGTCCTCTTCTGCCCCGCCACCAGCATCACCGGACAGCGCCGCCCGCTTCGGCCGCGGTTTTGCCTGGATTGCCTGGTTATTGGTGCTGGGGCTGATTTATCTGTTTTTCGACGAGACGCTTGCACAGCAACGCAATCCGAATCAGCAATTACGTCAGGAGCAAGGTGCATCCGGCGAGCGTGTCGTAGTGCTGGATGCTAACCGGCAAGGCCATTATGTCGGCACGCTGCAGCTCAATGGCCAGCCGGTGGAGTTTTTACTGGATACCGGGGCCACCGCAGTCGCAGTGTCCGAAGCGGTTGCTGAGCGTACCGGTATGCCAAGAGGTGCGCCTTATCAAAGCTCCACCGCCAATGGTGTGGTCACAGTACACCGCAGCCGGATTAACGAACTGCGGCTGGGGTCTATCGTGCTTTATGATTTGGAAGCCAGCATAGTGCCGAATCTGGCCGGCGCGGAGATTTTGCTAGGAATGAGCGCGCTAAACCATTTAGAATTCAGTAAACAGCAGCAACAACTGCGCCTTCTGCAACGATAAGAATGTTATGTCACATACTGAAACTGAACTGAGCCATCAGGAACGCCTGATGCAGGAGATCCGGCGCGGCGTCAGCCATGCGCTGGCCGAAGATTTAGGCTATTTGCCGATCCAGCAAGGCGATATCACCGCATCGCTGATCCCCGAATCACAGCAGGCGACTGCCACAGTGATCACCCGCGAAGACTGCGTGATCTGCGGCACGCAGTGGGTCGATGAAGTTTTTGCCCAGTTATCTGACCAAACCGTGATCCAGTGGTTTGTGCAGGATGGCGAAAAAATCGCCGCCAATACAGTGCTGTGTGAAATCAGCGGCCCGGCGCGCATTCTGTTAACCGGCGAGCGCACCGCGCTGAATTTTCTGCAGACCTTAAGCGGCACGGCCACCACCACAGCGAAATATGTTGCGCTGCTTGGCGGCAGTAAAACCCGTCTGTTGGATACGCGTAAAACTTTACCCGGCATGCGACTGGCGCAAAAATATGCCGTCAGTTGCGGCGGCGGCAAAAATCATCGCATTGGTTTATACGACGCCTTTTTAATTAAAGAGAACCATATCGCTGCCGCAGGCTCAATCGCCAATGCGGTCAGTACCGCCCGCCATAATTTCCCGGGTAAAACAGTTGAAGTGGAAGTGGAAGATCTGACCGAGCTGGAACAGGCGCTGGCAGCCGGTGCGGACATTATTATGCTGGATAACTTTCATATCGCCGACATTATACAGGCCGTCGCTATCAATCAGGGCAAAGCCAAGCTGGAAGTGTCAGGCAACGTCACCGCAGAGTCGCTAAAGGCTTTAGCGAGCACCAATGTTGATTATATTTCCAGCGGCGCATTGACCAAAAACGTCCAGTCTGTTGATTTATCAATGCGGCTGCGTGCGCGCTGATATCAGCACCTGCAGCGACTTCCGGTGAGGTCATAAAAAGTCAGCACTTGCTGGCTTTTTTTTATCCGTTTGAACCAAAAAAAGTTGCGCTGTCAAGTCAGACTAAAGCCTGCCGGCCTGACACAAAGCAGGCTCACTTAATTAACAAAAACTTATTCTCTATATTTTTCAATGAGTAAAAATCAATGGCCTCATAATTGCATTTTATTCAAAACTTAAACCAATCTGCCAAAACACCCATTCCCAAAACGGAAAACCACATAAAAATAAATATATTTTTCATGACGTTACAATGAAAAAAAATAAATAATTACAAAATCGAATTTTTTTCTTGCGTAACATTTAAATTTGTCCAGAATAGCTGAGGTATCCCCAGAAATTCTGTAGTTAAAATAAAATGTTAGTTGATTGGGGAACATTCATGGCGGTTCCTGATCTGATCATTCGCCAAAACTCCCACACCGCGGATGCTCACCATGAATGTAAAAGCTATGCTCGCTGATTTCCTCACCTTTGTCACGCCAAAATCAATGCATAAAGCCCGATTTTCGGTTTTGCTAGATGCGGTAACCGCCCTGGCAAAGGATGCGTGTTGCACCGTTACTG
>SSFI01000040.1 GCA_008015325.1 Rheinheimera sp. | reverse complement strand
CACCTTAGCAAAAGACCAACTGGTACTGGTCGTCGACATCGGCGGCGGTACGTCAGATATCAGCTTAATCCGGCTCGGGCCAGGCCATGCCCGGGTGGCCGATCGCAGCAAAGACCTGTTAAGCCATGCCGGTCGTCGTTTAGGCGGCGTGGATATGGATATCAAACTGGCGATTTATGGCCTGATGCCGTTACTGGGCCGCGGCAGTCTGGCGTTAAATGGCAAGCCGCTGCCATCGGCGTTATTCAGCGACGCCGTGAACATTATCGATATTTATGCGCAGGAGCAGTTCTATCAGGCGGCGAGCGCCAAACAGATAACGCAATTACTGGAGATCGCCGCAGAGCCTGCGCTGGTGGCGCGGCTGCAACATCTGCATCAGCAACATTTAAGTTACTACCTGGTGCAGCAGGCCGAGCAGGCCAAAATTGCGCTGGCCGAAGCCGCATCAACGCCAGTACAACTTGACCGGCTGCAGTCAGGTCTGGGGACTCAGCTGGATCAGGCCATGCTGGACCACGCGCTTTATGTCGAGATGAATGGACTGCGCGGACTCATCAACGATTGTGTGGCTGCAGCCGGCGTCAGGCCAGACCAAATCTTTTTAACCGGCGGCGCTTCAGCGGCACCTGGCGTGAAACGCCAGTTGCAGCAGTTATTACCCGATGTGCCGCTGATCGCCGGCGATCGCTTCGGTTCCGTCGGTAAAGGCTTATGCACGCTGGCCGCTTTGTATTTTGGCTAAGGTGGGAGTTCTGCAGGATCGACGAAATCCAAACGCAAAGATAGCCAGCGCCCTGCTTCCAAGGTAGAATGCGCGACTTTTTCGTACAGCCCCACCCCGGCGCGCTGTGCTACTTGGGGTTGATATGTCGTTTTCTGCGTTAAATTTAGATTCGAAGCTGTTACAGGCCGTCACTGAAGCTGGCTACAGCACGCCAACACCTATTCAGCAGCAGGCTATTCCTGCAGTGCTGAGTGGCCGTGACCTGATGGCTGCGGCTCAGACCGGTACCGGCAAAACCGCCAGTTTCGTGCTGCCAATCCTGCAGCAGCTGATGAGCCAGCCAGTGAATCAGCCTCGCCCGGTCCGCGCATTAATTCTGACACCAACCCGTGAACTGGCCGCCCAGGTCAGTGAACAAGTAGCAAAATACAGCCAATATCTGCAGCCGAAATTAAAACATCTGGTGGTGTTTGGTGGTGTATCCATCAACCCACAAATGATGGCGCTGCGCGGCGGTGTTGACATTCTGACCGCAACCCCAGGCCGTTTATTGGATTTAATCGGCCAAAATGCGTTGAAAATCAACCAGGTGCAAACGCTGGTACTGGATGAAGCCGACCGCATGCTCGACATGGGTTTTATCCACGACATCAAAAAAATTCTGGCACTGCTGCCAAAACAACGGCAAAACCTGCTGTTCTCCGCCACGTTTTCCGACGACATCAAACAGCTGACCAGCAAACTGCTGCATAACCCGCAATCAATCAGCGTGGCGCCACAAAACAGCACGGCGGAAAAAGTTGAGCAGCAAGTGTATCAGGTGGCCAAAGGTCAGAAATCTGCCACGCTTATTCAGCTCATCGCGCAAAACGACTGGAAACAGGTGCTGGTGTTTATGGCAACTAAACACGAAGCCAACCGCCTGACCGACAAATTAAATGAAGCCGGCATCAGCGCTGCTGCGATCCACGGTAATAAGAGCCAGAATGCCCGCACCGCGGCGCTGGCCGGTTTTAAATCCAATGAAATTCGCGTGCTGGTCGCCTCAGACGTCGCTGCCCGCGGCATCGACATCGCCCAGCTGCCTCATGTGGTGAACTTTACGCTGCCGCGCAGCCCAGCTGATTATGTGCACCGCATCGGCCGTACTGGCCGCGCCGGCATGACTGGCCTTGCCGTGTCGCTGGTGTATCCGGATGAAGTCAGCCAGCTGAAGCAAGTCGAAAAGCTGATTGGCATGAAGATCCCGCAAGGCAGTATTAAAGTCGACCCAACTTTACAGTTAAACGACAAAGAACTGACGCAGCGGCCACCGCGTCCGCCACGGCCACAGCCAAAAGGCCCGGCCGGCGAACGCGCGACACCGCGGCAAGGTGCTCCACGCCCAGCACGGAAACCTGCTGCAGCTAAAGCCGATGGTCAAGGCGCCCCTTCAGGTCGTCCGGGCCAGCCACAAGGTCAGCGCCGGCCACAGGCAAGCGGTCAGGGTCAAAACCCGGCCCGGCCACAGCAAAACCGTCCGGCCCGCAAGCCTCAAGGCACATCGGCTTAACGCCAGATGAGCCAGCGCCAGCGTCTGTGGCAGCGCCTGACTGAAGCCGGTATTTTGCCGGCCACACAGCAGGCGTTACTGGACGCCGGCCGCCTGCAACCTGCTTCACTAAAACTGTCGCATTGGGTACCAACAGAGACAGAACTTTGGCTGGACGGCCAACCGCTGCCGCCGGTGCCACCGCGACGTTACTGGGCTTACCATAAACCGGTGGGCATTGATTGCAATGTCAGGCCAGATGACCCGCAGAGTATCGCTGCCCTGCTACAACGGTTGCCACCCGGCGTTTTCGCCGTGGGCAGGCTGGATAAAGACAGTTGCGGTTTGTTATTGCTGACCAATGACGGCCCTTTTGCCCAGCGTCTGCTGCATCCGACGCAACAACATCAAAAAACCTATCAGGTGGATGTCGATAAAGCTGTGACAGAGACCATGCTGCAGCAACTTCACGCCGGCATGTCTTATCAGGCGGGCGCAAGCTGGATTGAAGCCAGGCCCTGTCTGGCAACACTCAGCGCCGCCAATCAGCTTGAACTGACACTGACCGAGGGCAAAAACCGGCAGATCCGTTATATGTGCAAACAGCTCGGACTCAAAGTAACCCGCTTGCAACGCACTCACATTGGTCAGCTGTATTTACCCGGGCTCAGCGCCGGTCAGTTACTGGAGCTGCAGCCGCGGCAGGTGATGTTGGCGACGCAGCAACCATAGACGGCAGCGGAAACGCCTGAGCCGCGCGCACAACCACAGCGCCACGCCATAACCGAGCAATGAACCGAGCACCACACCTGCCCAGCCCTGCCACTGCCAGAACCCATGCAGATATAAACCACCGGTGCTGGCGCCCAGATAATAAAACACCAGATACAGGGCACTGGCGCTGGCTTTAGCCCGGGTGGCATGTTGATTGACCCAGCCGGTCGCCAGGCTATGGGTTAAGAAAAATCCAAAAGCACTGATAAAAAATCCCAGCACGATAAACACCAGTCCCGGTAACAAGGTGCAGACAGTCCCGGCCATCATAATCAACACCCCCAACGCCATGCCCTGTGGCATCGCCATGCGCCGGGCAACTTTGCCGGAAATTGCCGACCCCAATGTGCCGGTCAGATAAGTTAAAAACAGCAGGCCAATCCAGCCGGAACTGAGCCCATAAGGCGGTTCCGCCAGCACAAAGGCGATATAAGTATATTGATTTAAATAGATAAAAAAATTCAGACCACCGAGTACAAAGGTGAGCAGAAGCACCGGTTGGCGCAGATGAAACCAGTTATCTTTGAGCGCCTGACTGGCAGAAAATTTCTGAACGACAAAATGCTGCGACGCCGGCAAATAGCGCCAAAACGCCGCCATTAGCAGGATAGCGAGCAGGCTCCATAACCAGAATACCCACTGCCAGTGACCTATTTCTGCACTGAAACCGGCCAGTACCCGCCCTGAGATGCCGCCTAAGGAGCTCGCACTGATATAAATCCCGACAGCACTCAGCAACGCCGGTTTTTCCAGCTCCTCGCCCATGTAAGCCACGGCAATCGCCGGCAAACCGCCTAAGAAAAAGCCCTGCAAAGCCCGGCCCCATAACAAGGCGCTGAAGGATTCGACCTGAGTCAGCAACACAGTGCTCAGGGTCATGCCCAGCAAACTGAATCCCAGCAACGCCCGCCGGCCAATGGCATCAGACACAGCGCTGTAAAACAGCAGCGATAACCCCAGCGTCAGCGTGCCGATGGCATAACTCCAGCTGGCTTGCAGCGGCGTCAGCTGAAATAGCCGGCTTAATTCTGGCAATAAAGGTTGCAACGCATGCAGGTTGGCAAACACCACCACAGCGGCAAAACTCAGCACTGCGGTCATCTGCCGGTATTGCCGGCTGCCTTTGCCATACATCAATTTTCTCTCCCAAACGCCAACCGGACCAGCACAACACCTAACCATCAGGCCAGCTGCTGCGGCCGGAAGTCATACGGTTGCTGCCAAAAAGTGTATGATAACGACTTTTCTGCGTTTGATCTCTGAGGACTTCTCCATGCGTTTATCCCTGTGTGCACTGGCAATCACCACCGCACTGCTGGCAGGCTGCAAGCCGGCGCCAGAATCAGCCACTGTCGCCACCCCAACTCCGGCAGCAACTCCCGTCGCAGCAAACAGCCCTTATGCCAAAGATTATTATCAGGCTGCGACTCAGGCGCTGTTCCAGGCCCGGCCGCTTAGCGCATCCGCCTACGGCCTTAGCGAAGGACAAGTCGGCAAACCTTTTGCGGCAGAAATGGAATTCTATAACAGCAGCCGCGAAAACGCGCTGCGCCAGAGCATGAGTGACAACGCCAAAGCACTGAGCGCACTGCCACTGCCAGAGCTGCCGCAAGAAGCCATCAGCCAGCAAGTCATGGCGAATATCCTGGCGTTTTATGCCGGCGACAGTAAATTCCCGCAGGGTTACATTGATATGTGGATGGGCCATTCGCCATTTATTGTGAACCAAATCAATGGGCCGACCATCGATATGCCAGGCGCCTTATTAAATTCGCAGCCAATCAATAATGCCCAGGATGCGCAAAATTATCTGCAGCGTCTCGGTCAGTTTGGCCCGGCGCTGGTCTCTGTAGGCGACAAATTCAGTACTGATTTAACCACTGGCTGGGTACCCCCGCGGGTGTTGCTTGATAAGTCGCTGAAAATCCTCAGCACTTATGCAAAGGCCGACGCCCAACAACATAGCCTGTATCAGGATTTTGCCAAAAAGCTGAATGCGGTCAGCGAAATAGACGCCACCCGTAAAACCGAACTGCTGAATAAAGCCGCAGAGTTAGTTGGCACTGTCGTTGCGCCGGCCTATCAACAGCTGCATGACAAAGTCAAAGCAGCATTGCCAAATGCCCGGATTGAAGCCGGCATCTGGGCACAGCCCAATGGCAGCGAATTCTACGCCTATTCGGTACGCCAGCTTGGTGACACCAACTTAACACCGGAACAAATCCACCAGATTGGCCTCGATGAAGTAACACGCATCACCAAAGCGATGGACAAGATCCTCAAAGCCAATGGCTACAGCGAAGGCAGCGTTGGTGACCGCATGGCAGCACTGAATGAAGAACCACGCTTTTTATACGAAGATTCAGACGCTGGCCGCGCCCAGCTGCTGGCCGACTTAAACGGTTACATCAAAGAAATGGATGGCCGCGTCAGCGAACAATTTAAAACCCGGCCGCCTTATGCGGTTGAAGTACGGCGTATTCCGGTGGAAATCCAGGACAGCGCCGCCGGCGGTCAGTACACTTCGCCGGCGATTGATGGCAGCAAACCGGGGATTTATTGGATCAATCTGGCCGACATGAAAGCTAATGCCAAATTTGATTTAAAAACCCTGACTTATCATGAAGCCAACCCAGGGCATCATTGGCAAATTGCGTTGAATCTGGCGCAGGAACAGTTACCGTTGCTACAGCGCATCGCGCCTTACAACGCTTATGCTGAGGGCTGGGGCCTGTATTCGGAGCTGGTGGCCGCCGAGATGGGCATGTATAAAAACGACCCGTTTAGTGATTTGGGCCGCCTCAAAGCCGAGCTGTTCCGCTCGGTGCGTCTGGTCGTCGATACAGGCCTGCATGCGAAAAAATGGACCCGCGAACAAGCCATTCAGTACATGGCATCGACCACAGGCACGGCGTCGTCGGATGTGATCAGCGAAATCGAACGTTATATGGCCTGGCCGGCTCAGGCGCTTGGTTACAAACTGGGTATGCTGAAAATTGTCGAATTGCGCGAAAAAGCCCGTACAGCGCTTGGCGACAAATTTGATATCCGTGCCTTCCATGACATGGTGTTACTGGGCGGTGCGATGCCGATGCAGATCCTCGAGCAGCAAACCGATCTGTGGATCAAACAACAGCAGCAGTAAGCTCTTGACCAGCCTGAGGTTTTGCCGCAGGCTGGTTTTGTTTAATCCGTGAAAAATACTGCGAAGGAATAGCCCGATGCTCACCAACCAGCAAGAATGGCTGCAGCTGCAGCAAAGTTATGATCAGATGGAAAAACATGCGCTGTGGTTGCGTCTGTTGTGCCTGACGTTGTGGCTCTGGCTGGTGCAAAGTGAAAGCACTGTGGTGTTGCAGGCCGGCCTGATTGGCTTTTGCTGGCTGAATGAAGCGCTGTGGAAAGCGCAGCAGGACCGCGCCGGCGCGCGTTTACTGGCGCTCGAAGCGGCACTGCGTGAAGAACAGGATATTGCCTGTCAGTGGCAAAGCTGCTGGCTGGCGCAAAGACCCGGCATCGCCGGATTGATTGGCGATTATGTCAAAGCCGGTTTAAAACCAACGGTTGCGGTTAGTTATTTGATCCTGGGCGGCGCCAGTTTGTATCGTTATCTGTTCTAAGTCTGCCATCTTCTGCAGCAACAAAAGCCTGATTTTTATCAGGCTTTGTCTTCCGCTTTGATTTTAGTCACCAGCAGCTGATCGATTTTATAGCTATCGATATCGACCACTTCAAACTTATAGCCGCAGTAATTGACTGAGTCGGTACGTTTGGGGATTTTGCGCAGCATATACATCATAAAGCCGGCGATGGTTTCATAGTTTTGCTGATCCGGGAAAGCATCAATACCAAGCGAGCGCATCACATCATCCAGCGGCGTCAGGCCTTCGACTAACCAGGAATCGTCGTCGCGTTTGACGATTTGTTCTTCTTCCGAATGCACCAGTTCGCCCATCACGATGCTCATCACATCTTTGAGCGTGATCATACCGACCACCATGGCGTATTCGTTCAGGATCACGGCAAAATCAACACCGCTGCTTTTAAAATGCTCCAGCACTTCATATAACGACAGCGTGTCCGGAATAATCAGCGGCGTGTGCAACATGCCAGGATGGGTGATGGAAATTGGCAGGCCGTTTAACACCTGCACTAACAGTTCACGCGATTCAATATAGCCGACCACCCGGTCCAGGCTGGCGTCACAGACCAGAAAACGCGCATGCGGAGAATCGAGCAGTTTTTTACGAATGCTGTCTTCAGCTTCACCGAGAATAAAATACACCAGGCTTTCCCGCGTGGTCATCGCAGAAGTCACAGTGCGCTGCTCCATATCAAAAACGTTTTCCAGCAGCTTGTGTTCCTGCTGCTGCAGCACGCCCGCTTCAGCACCTTCATCGACCATCGAGATAATATCTTCCGGTGTAATTTGGTCTTTGCGGTGGATGGGGACGTTAAACAAGCGAAATACCAGATTCGCCACACTATTAAATAAAAAAACCAGCGGTTTGAGCAGCACCAATAAGGTCAGGATTGGCCGCACCACCACCAGTGCCACTTGTTCCGGCGCCAGCATCGCCAGGCGTTTTGGCATCAAATCAGCAAACAGAATAAACAAAGTCGTGACCAGCAGTACGGACAGGGCAAAGCTGATATTTTCCAGCCAGACACCGTCATAAGCGCCACGCAGTAAATCGGCGATATAAGGCGTAAAAGCAGCTTCACCGAGAATACCACCGAGAATAGCCACCGCATTGAGGCCAATCTGCACTATGGTGAAAAAATTACCGGGATGTTGTTGCAGCTCCAGCACCTGACTGGCACGGGTTTCGCCATCAGCAACCAGCTGGCGCAGCCGAAGTTTGCGCGCCGCCGCCAGAGCGATTTCAGACATGGAGAAAAATGCGCTGATCGCAATCAGCAGCAAAATGATAAAGATATGTTCAGCTAACGACATGGATCTGCCTTTTAGAGTTACCGCCCGCAGCATAGCAGGCATGTCTGACATCCGCGTGACAGGTGCCATCCGAATGTCATACCAGACCCCAACTGGATCTTAGTTGGCAGTATAGGCTTTTATTCTTGTAATTTCAGCCGGTTATCTACGCGATATCCAGAGTGCCTTTGGAATGCTTATTAAAACATCAGCCCGCACATTGGCGGGCTGAATTCTGATCAGAAGCACAACTATCGGCAATCAGCGTTTAAGCTGTTTGGCTAAAAAGTCCTGCACATTTTTCAGATAGATGGTCTGGTTCGTTTCGGAATAAAAGCCGTGGGTTTCGTCGTCAAACACCAGCCACTGATAGGGCTTGCCGGCTTTGTCCAGCGCAGCTTTTAACCTTTTAGCGTGTTCAATAGGCGCGCGTTCGTCACGCTCACCATGCATGATGAGCAGCTCGGCTTTGAGTTTGCCAACCTGCTGGACCGGCGAGAACTGTGCCAGTTGCGCCGGGTCATTTCCATGCACTTTTTGTAAAAACGCTTTGCCATAATACGCATTGGGTGTATCGCCGCTGTCTTTCATCAGTGCTAAATCGTAGACACCGGCCACCGCAACACCACATTTATACAAGTCCGGCGCCATAGTCGCGGCCTGCACCGCCGAATAACCGCCAAAAGACGCGCCCATCAGACAGATATTGCCGGCTTTGGCGTGGCCCTGAGCAACCGCCCAGCGTGTGCCGTCAATGATGTCCTGCTGGATTAATCCTCCCCATTGCTTGAAGCCGGCTTGCTGGTGCAGCTGGCCATAACCACCGGAACCGCGGTAGTTGACTTGCAAGACGTTATAGCCGCTGAGCGCCAGAAATTGCACTTCGCTATTAAAACCCCACTGATCACGCACAAAATGCGGCCCGCCATGCACCAGCACCACCAGCGGTTTTTCCGCAGACTGTTGCAGTGCCTTGGTCAGATAGCCATGAATTTTATAACCGTCTGCAGCAGCAAAGCTTACCGGTTCCATCGGCGCTAAATTCACCCCTGCCAGATGTGGTTTTGCATCCGACAGTTTGGCCAGACTGACTTTTTCGTGGTCGTACAGATAATAAGTGCCGGGATTGACGTCAGAGCTGACCAATACCACCCACTGTTTGCCATCTGCAGTCCGGCTGGTAATATTGACGTTCTCACCCGGGAAGGTCGCCAGCAAGTCTTTAAATACCTTGGCTTCATCGTAGTCGCTGGTCAGCAATAAATATGACGGCCGACCATCGTCAACCCGCAGGCCATAAACAGCACGCTGATCTGTCGTGGTAATGGCTTCAGACACATCCACTACCGGGTCGACATAAACTTCACTAAATTTGCCGCTGGTTAAATCGAGCTTGTGTAAACCAGTCTGGCTTTCATCTCTATTGTCGAGCACATACAAAGCTTTGTTATCTTTGGTCACAGCGACCGGGGTAAAAGTCCCGCCATATTGCTGGGCCGGAAACTGCTGCCAGTCATTACTGGTACTGCCGGCTTCGCGGATGTACACCTCAGTTTCATACTTGCTGTTTAAGCCTGCGACCACGCGTGGCCGGCCGTCCGGACCGGTTTTGACTTCGCCCTGCGACACCGGTAACCGGCCGCGGGACACAAACTTGCCACTGAAAATATCCATCGCCAGCACTTCAGGCACAGCTGCACCATCAAAAGTCATCGGCGTACTTTTAATCAGAATGCGATTGTTTTCGTCGGGCACCACGTCGATAAACTCAGCCCAGGCGTGGCGGGCTTCACGCGCTTTAAAGTTACTGCCAACCTGCTGTTCGCCGGCACGATAACCAAACAACAAACCACGTTTGCTGCCATCAATATTGACGCCGTACAGTTCGCCAAAATATTGCGGCTCCTGCTGCCATGGGTCGGTTTGCGCCAGCTTAAAAATCACCCGTTCATTATTAACCCAGTGATATTCACCGACCTGGCCATCGCCGCCCATTTTGACGGAATTGAGCATTTTCATCGTGGGACGGTCAAAAAACACCAACGCGATGTTGTCTTCGTGGATCAGTTTTGCCGCCAGATGCTGGCCATCCGGTGAAATTTTAAAGTCAAAAATGGCCGGATTTTTTGCCATTAAGGCTGGTAAGTCCGGGGTTGCAGCGACAGAGGCGGTACTGCACAGGCTGCAAAACACAGCCAGTAACAGCGGCTTTAACGATGAGCGCATCGACAAGTCCTTTTGTTTAGTTTGTTATTAATGAATTACTTATATTCAATGAATACAACTTAATAACAAAATAAAGCATACTATCCAAGCAATATTTACTTACATCTGCAGAAAAAGCTCTCTGGCCCGCTGGTACACCCACAGCGCCAGCGCCGGGTCATAACGCTCGCCTTCGTCGCGCATAAACGCATGTTCGGCATTGACTTCATGCCAGTCAAAACTGACGCCGGCCTGCTGCAGCTGTTGCTGAATGTGGCGCCGGCCAGCTTCCGGCACATGCGGGTCCTGCCGGCCAAATACAAAGACCAGATGCGCAGTTATTTCGCCAACCCGGGCTAAGGTCTGACCGGCATCCCCCGCCGGCAGTGTGTCACTGTGTAAATCCGTTGGGTACAAACATAAAGCAGCATTCACAAAGGGCTGCAAGGCAGCCCGCAGCGCCAGATGCCCGCCGATACAAACGCCCATGGCACCAAGCCGGCCATTCCACAATGGATGCGAGCCGAGAAAATTAATTAAGGCGCGGTTATCACTGTCGTAGTGCGCCAGTAGCTTGGTCCATTTGTCCTGATTCCCCTTATCTTTGCCGACGTCATCGTAAGCCAATACAGTGCCGGCAGGATTGAGTTCATGAAACACTTCCGGCACCAGCACCAATAAGCCCTGACCCGCCAGCATGGCCGCCATCCGCGCGATGGGCGCGGTGATCTGGAAAATTTCAGAGTAAAGCAGTACAGCAGGGCAAGGTTTTGCCGTTTTTGGCTGATAGACCGCGACCCGCATCGGCCCTGTTTTTGTGTCTAAATCCACAACCGTTGTCTGTACTTGCATAGTTATCTCTGGAAGGCTTGATGGCTAAAAATGGAAGCTGTAGTCTACCAGCACTGTGCTATTTTGCCCAGCTGGGCGTTCAGGCGTTTGCTGTCGCGAATGCGGTGTCTGCCAGGCTACGTGGAAATGTCAGCCGCACCAATAGACCCGGCGACTGGTTGAACAGCTCCAGATTGCCGCCGTGGGACGCCATAATGTCCCGGCACAGCGTCAGGCCAATGCCGGAGCCTTGTGGCTTGGTGGTATAAAACGGCACCAGCGCATGTTGCAACACTTCGGCGCTCAAGCCACCGGCATCGTCCTGCACCTCGAGCACCAGCTGCTGCGGCGACTCACGAAAACACAAAGTGGTGCCACTGCTGCTGGCTCCGGCTTCCTCGGCATTTTTCAGCACATTCAGCAATAGCTGCATCAGTTGCGCCTGGTCCAATAACCAGGTTTGCTTTGGCAAATCCCCAACTAATTCAAATTCATATTGATTTTGCAGACTGTTGATTAACGATGAAAATTGCACCGGTGCCGGTTGTGGCGGCGGCAACTTAGCAAAATTAAGGTAGGCCTGCAGAAATTGATTGAGCTGCGCAGCGCGTTCACCAATCACACCAAACATTTGCGCCAGTTGCGTTTGATCAGCCGCGCTGAGGGCCGGCTTTTGTAACAGCCGGGCGCCGGAAAACGCCAGTGACGACATCGGCGCCAGACTGTTATTCAGTTCATGGCCAATCACCCGGATGAGTTTTTTCCAGGCTTTGATTTCTTCCAGCTTAAATTCCCTTGTCATCGGTTTGAGTTGATACAACCAATGTTCACGTTGATTGAGCCGAAACGGGCTGACCGACAAATGCCAGACATTTTGCGCATCGCCGGCATGAATTAGCCCCTGAAAGCCTGACTGACATGCCTGTTGTAATTCCGGCCAATCTGCCAGCACTGCAGTGAAAAAGCTGCCATCAAAACGCCGGCCGCCCGACAACAAATGCCGCGCGGCCGGGTTACTGAATAACACCCGGCCCTGCTCATCAGTCAGGATCAATGCACTGGGATTGGTTTGCAGCACGGTATCAAGCAGCAGTTCACGCTGATACAAAGTAGCGCGTTGTTGCGCCAGCTCGGCCGACATCTGATTCAGCGCTTCGGCCAGTGGTGTTAACTCGCGCAGCACGGCGCGGTTGGCAGACAAATTAAAACTCTGGTCGCGCAGGCTGTCAGCCTGCAGATTCAGCGCCATCACTTCAGTGTCGAGCTGGTGCAGATAACTGCGCAGCAACAGCCACAACAGCAGCACGAAAACAGCATAAGCGGCAAAAACAACATAATGCTGCGGCAGCGAGTACCACAACAAACCGGCAAAACTGCCGGTTAACAGCGCAGCGCCGAGATAAAGCCCGGTCCGGCCCGGTTTAAGGGGTAGCAATGCCATAAAATTCCATCCGCCGGTACAATGCCTGACGCGTGATACCCAGTGCTTTGGCCGCCCGCGAGACGATGCCCTGATGCGCGGCTAACGCCTGCTCAATGTCACAGCGCGCGATATCATCGAGCGCGCGGGGTTTTACGCCAGGACCCGTTTCCAACGCCAGATCTGCCGGTAAAATCGTCGCGCTTTGACACAACAACAGCGCGCGCTGGCAGACGTTTTGTAACTCGCGCACGTTACCGGGCCATGGATATTGGCAAATCTGCTGTTCCGCTTCGCGGCTTAACTGCTTGTGCCCGCCGAGAAAATGCCGGGCCAGCGGCAGAATGTCATCAACCCGCTCGCGTAGTGCCGGCACCTGCAATTGCACCACATTAATGCGGTAATACAAGTCCTGACGGAACTGCCCGAGCGCAATCGCCTTGGTTAAATCTGCATTGGTCGCTGACAACAGCCGGACATCGACCCGGCGTGTCACGCTCGAACCCAAGCGTTCGAATTCGCCGGTTTGCAGCACGCGTAACAGTTTCATCTGGCCGGATAACGACAAATTGCCGATTTCGTCCAGAAACAAAGTACCGCCATCAGCCGCTTCAAAACGGCCGATGCGCGCTTTGGTTAACCCGGTATAAGCACCTGCTTCAGCGCCAAACAGCTCAGCTTCCATCAAATCGGCCGGCAAAGCGCCCATATTAACCTTGACCAGTGGTTTAGCGGCGCGGGCTGAATTGGCATGTAAAATCTGCGCGATGCCCTCTTTGCCACTGCCGTTTTCACCGGTGACCAGCACCGCCGCCTGCGATGGTGCTAATTGCAGCGTCATTTGCAGCAGCCGCTCCATCGCCGTGCTGGCAAACACCAGACCACACAAATCTTTGCCGGCAAAAGCCTGCTGGCGTTCCTGTTGCTTTCGCTCCGCATCGCGTTGCTGGTCCTGCAATTGCTTTAATTTCAGCGCATTTTGCACTGTCGTCAGCAGGCGCTGATCATCCCAGGGTTTGGCGATGTAATCACAGGCACCGGCTTTTACCAGCTCAACCACCATATCGAGTGCCGTCCAGGCCGTCATCAGCACCACCGGCAGCTGTGGATACAAAGTCCGCAGCTGATAAAACAGACTTTTGCCCTGACTGCCGGTCATTTCACCTTTGGCAAAATTCATATCCTGTAAAATCAGGTCAACCGGTTCTGTCTGCAGTAAAGCCAGCGCCTGCGCCGGATCTGTTGCCGTCAGCACCTGGTAGCCTTCCAGCCGGAATAAAGTTAACAACGC
Organism: Rheinheimera sp.; assembly: GCA_008015325.1. Classification (GTDB taxonomy): domain Bacteria; phylum Pseudomonadota; class Gammaproteobacteria; order Enterobacterales; family Alteromonadaceae; genus Pararheinheimera. The sequence goes on along the minus strand of SSFI01000040.1, from coordinate 13,776 downwards.
GGTGAGTACCGCGTCGTTATCATCAATGACCAGTATTTTTGCCATGAGTTACAAAGTCTTAGTTGCAGTTGCCGGCGACACCCGGGTAGCGATAGTGGCAGGATACCATGTGGCCAGAGTGACACAACACATTAACACGGCCAGCGCCAGCAGTGGCAACCACAACGGGATGGCCGGGATCACGATGACAGTTGCCAACAGTTTATTCAGTGCCACCGCCACTAAGACCCCAAAGCCAGCCCCGAACAGTGTGCACAGCCAGCTTTCCCCGAGCAGTTCAATGAAGATCTCCGCCTGACTCGCCCCCAATGCCCGTTTGATACCAATCTCCTGTTGCGATTTCAGCGCATGGAAATGTGCATTGCTGTAACTGGAAATCATCGTCACCAGCAGCATTAACCCGGCTAGCAGCGTTAACAATACCGCCAGACCAAACTCCGTGCGATACAACCGATGATGTTGTTCCGCCAGCGAACGGACGTAAAAGATTTCAATGTTGCTGTCGACTTCGCGCAGCACCTTTTCCAGCTGCTGACGGACTGTGCCTGCAGTGCCGGTATCAAGCCGGACCAGCAACGAATAGCCCCAGTCCACGCCATATAAAGGCGCCACCTGCATCACATTATTGAACACATGCTCAGCCGTGCGCTGCCCATAGAAGTTACTGACCACAGCCGCCACTGGGCCACGATTAACCGCCTGCCCCACCGGATTTTCGCCGGCAAACAGCTGTTCTGCCAAATGTTGTGTCAGCACAACCGGCGCTTGCACCGGGCCATCTAACAACGTTGGGCTGACCGGTAATTCACCATTTTGCAGCGTCAAGCCAAGCACCCGAAAGAAATCCGCTGAGACAAAATACATCGGCACGGACGACAGGTTGGTGCGGTCCTGCTCACCCACTTTAAACACGTTGCCGTTGTTGCCGCCCTGCAATAGCGGCCCCTGATTACTGTAAGCCGCAGCAACGACTCCCGGTACAGTGCGCACACCGGCGAGCTGGCGTTCAAGCAAATCACCCAGCGCCGGATACTTGCGCAGTGCCGGTGTAGTCGGCTTCAGCTGAATTTGCAGGATATTGTCCAGCGCAAGGCCTGTAGGTTCATTCAGACTGGCATGAGTCTGGCTAGCCAGCATCATCGCATTGAGTAATAACGCCAGCGTCATCGTCAGCTGCAACAGCAACAAAGCTGTGACTACTTTTCGGCGTTTTAACGATTGAAGCATCAAATGCAAAGACATGGTGTTACTCCTTCAACTGCTGATTTAATGCGCCAAAAGATGCGCGTAACGACGGATACAAAGTCACGAGATAACTGGACAGCCATGCCAACACCAACAATCCAGACAACAACAGCAAGTCCCAGCCCGCAAATAAGCGGTTCGCCGGCCAGAGATAGTTCATCAGCTGTACTCCGCCAAATCCAATCAGTAAGGCGCCAGCCAGACTAAACAGGGTCAGCATCAGCACGTCCACCAGCATTTGCTGTTGTAACTGCCAACGACTGGCACCGAGCGCGCGGCGCAGACTTAATTCATATTGGTTACTCAGATAACGATTCAGCGACAAGTGACTGGCATTTAACAGGCACACCAGTAAGAACAGCAAAGTGACCAGCGCAAAGGCTTTGATATCACCGGACTCGCCGCCAAAATAGGTGACGATATCACGCAGCGCCGTTAATTGATTATTGATCACCGCAGGATGGCGACCCGCCGTTTGTTCAGTCGTGGCCAGATTGTGCATAAAATCACGATATGCCTGCTGCTGTGCCGGCGTATCAAGCTGCACCCAATATTGCAACTGATGCAACGCACCAGTACGGCCCTGGGTGGCAAGCTGACGATAGTCGGTGTCGTCGAAGGTACTGGACTGGCTGTTGGACAGGTAATTCATATCATATCCGGTTTCCAGTGGCAGATAGATTTGCTCGACGGCATTGGTATAGTTACGGTTATTGGCATCATAGAGCCGCGGCAACATTTGCCAGTTCTGCAACACAGCGCTGACCGTCAGGGGTTTGTCGTCAAGTAACAAGGTTTTGCCCACCACGTCACTGTGGCCAAACAGCTTTTCTGCCAGCGCTTCAGTCAGAATGACTTCGTTGCGGGCGCTATCATCCGGCCATATGCTGCCATGCAACACCGGCACATCAAACATGCGGAAAAAGTCCCGTTGTGTGATGCGCAGACTGACCGGCAGTGGCGGCTGTTTGGTATCAAGCCGCAAATAAGCATCAGAGCTGTACATCGCCGCTTTGGCCGTTGGAATGTCGCTGCTACTGAGTTTTTGCACATTGGCGTAACTCAGCACCGGCGGTGGTTTACAGGTGCTGTCATTGCATTCCCAAGGCACCAGCAACATCATTGGAAAGAATAACTTGTCGCTTTTATGTGGTAACGGGTCGGCATTTAGCCGGTAATAAAAAGTCGCATTGGCGAAAAACACGCCAAGCCCCAGCGCCATGATAAACACTGTCAGCGCATAAGGTAATGGTGCGCGACGGATACTGACGAGACTCGCGCGCAAGTAATACAGAAACTGTTCCATGCCCCGCTCCTTAAGCTACAGCCACTGGGCTGCTTTTCACCAGCGGATTATTGTGCGCCAGCGGGTCATACATCGCCGCGTCGCTGAGCTGACCGTCGATGATTTGCACCTGCCGGCCAGCGCGGCGGGCTTGTTCCGGGTCGTGGGTCACCATCAGGATGGTGCAGCCGTTCTGGTTAATCTGTTCCAGCAGTTCCATCACCTGGCGCGCCATGAGTGAATCTAGGTTACCAGTCGGTTCGTCCGCCAGCAGAATACGTGGCTGACCAGCAATAGCGCGGGCGATGGCAACGCGTTGCTGCTGACCACCGGACAACTGACTGGGGTGATAATCGCGCCGCGCCGCCAGCCCCACTTGCTCCAGCGCATATTCGACCCGGCGTTTACGCTCAGCGGCGTTAAAACCGCGATAACGCAGCGGCAATTCGATATTGTCGAACAGGCTGTAGTCTTTAATCAGGTTAAAGCCTTGGAAGATAAAACCGATTTTTTCATTCCGCAGCGCCGATAAGGCTTTATCTGATAAACCTTTGACCGATTGACCGTCCAGCAGGTAATCACCGCTGTCAAAATCTTCCAGCGTGCCGAGCACGTTCAGCAGCGTAGATTTGCCGGAGCCAGAAGGGCCGGTTAGCGCGACAAACTCGCCTTCGCTCACGTGCAGCTGAATGTTTTTCAGCGCGTGGGTTTCAATCAGCTCGGTGCGGAAAATCTTGCTCAGGTTATTAATTTTAATCATGTTATTCGTCCTTTTTAATGTTCTGTTCTGTTTTATTCTGCTCAGTTCAGTCGCACCCGGGCGGCATCTTTAAATTCCGTCAGACTGGAGACCACCAGCTCGTCGCCTTCTTTTACGCCGCTGATGATTTCTACCCATTGCACCGATAAAGCCCCCAGCTCCAGCGGCGTACGCACTGCCACATCCTGCTCCAGCCGGTAACCGATGCGGCCACCACCGCTGGCGACAAATTCACCGCGCGCCACCCGCAGCACGTTTTTGCGCTCGTCAAACACGATACGGCCAGTCACCCGCTGGTTTTGCCGCAGCGCTTTAGCGTCCTGATCGGCAAAACGCACCCGGGCGGTGACGTTACTGTCTTTCACTTCTGCCGCCACGTGCGACAGCTGACCAGTCAGTTTCTGGCCATTCAGCGTGACTTCCACCGGAAGGCCCGGCGATAAATCCGCCGCATAGTTTTCCGGCACGCTGAGTTCGGCTTCGTATTGGCTTAAGTCAATGACCGTTAACAGGCCCTGCCCTGTCAGGACTTGAGTTTGCTGAGTGGCCAGCCAGTTACCGACCTGACCGGTCACCGGCGCTTTGATTTGCAGCGCCGCCAGTTTGCGTTCGAGTTCGGCCACCACTAAGGCCTGACGCGCCAAACTTTGCTCGCCGGATTTCTGCTCAAAGTTCAGTTTGTCGGCAGCGAGTGCCACTTTGGCGCGGGCGTGTTTGTATTCCAGTTCAGTCTGCGCCAGCTTATCGCGGGCGATATCCAAATCAATTTGCCGCATCACGCCCAGTTGCATCGACTGCTCGGCGCGTGCCAGTTCGCGTTTGGCCGCCTGCAGATTAACCGCAGCTGCGCTTTCTATTTGCTGCATATCCAGCTGCTGTTCGCGGGCCAGCAATTTGGCGCGTTCATGCTCAGACTGCATCGACAACAACAGCGCTTGTTGTTGTTTTACTTCGTTTTCTAAACTCGGGCTTTCCACTACTGCCAGCAAATCGCCAATGGTGACCGCTTCGCCCGGTTGCTTCACAAAACGCACTAAACCGTCCTGCTGACTGACCAGTGTCGGCGCGTTGGCGGCCACTACTTTGCCCTGCACTGCCAAATCGCGGACAAAATCACCACGGCTGACCACGGCGGTTTGTACCTCATTGCGCGCCAGCACCATGGCCGCATTGGCACCGGTTGAAAACATCAGTTGGTAACTACCCCATAACAACAGACTGATGGCGGCGAAAGCTGCCGCCAGTTTCAGCACCGGCGTTTGTGGCGCTTTTTCAATCCGCACATCCTGTTGCTCTGTACCTTTGATCATCTTTTCTCTTATCCTCTGTCCGTTACCGGCCACAATCTGCTAGCGGCTATAGGTTGCCACCTGACGATGCAGTTGATGTGCCAACTTTATTTTTGTTATTTTTCAATAAATTGAAATTAAATTGACTATTTTCAGGCTGTCCGCGGACACTTTTTCTGTCCGCCAAAGCGCCGGACAGCGGACAGTGCGGACATTCGCTTCCGGCCATAGCAGGTCCTGCTGATACAGGCGATTAACCGCAATTGTGACGGCACGTGCCGCATCAGGCACTGCAGATGTTGCTTTTTTGTTTCAGAAAATTAAAGTGCTGTCAGTCCCCGGCTTGCCGCTGGCCTGAGCCATAACCTTGATCACTGCCAAAGTGCAGTTTTTGCCCGGAGTATTGATGAAAACATTCGCATTATCGCTGCTGAGCCTCAGCCTGTTGCTGGCCGGTTGCCAGCAGGCAACCAACATAGCCGCCACACCAACACCAGCACAAACGCCAGCGCTACCGGCAGGCATCAGTCTGTTGAAAGATGCCAGCAAGCCCACAGCCGCAGTGGCTATCCCGTACAAAAAATATCGGCTCAATAACAGCCTGACGGTGATAGTGCACGAGGATGCGTCTGACCCGCTGGTGCATGTCGACGTCACTTATCATGTCGGCTCAGCCCGGGAAGAGCCCGGCAAATCCGGTTTCGCCCACTTTTTTGAACATATGATGTTTCAGGGCTCTGAGCACGTTGCCGATGAGCAGCATTTTCAAATCATCACCGAAGCTGGTGGCGAGATGAATGGTTCAACCAACACTGACCGCACCAACTATTACCAGACAGTGCCGGTCAATCAGCTGGAAAAAGTGCTGTGGTTAGAATCAGACCGGATGGGCTTTTTACTGAACGCCGTCACCGAAAAGAAATTTGAAGTACAGCGTGAAACGGTGAAAAACGAACGCGGCCAAAGTGTCGATAACCGGCCTTATGGTCGCTTGTCGGAACGGGTCGATCAGGCTTTTTACCCGGACGGCCACCCGTATTCCTGGCCGGTGATTGGCCATATGGCCGACTTAAACCGCGCCAATGTCAATGATGTGAAAGCCTTTTTCCTGCGCTGGTACGGCCCGAACAATGCAACTTTAACGATCGGCGGTGCCGTAAAAGCCGAACAAATCCTGCCACTGGTGCAACAGTATTTTGGCGCTATTCCGGCCGGTCCCGAAGTGAGCCCAGCCGCCAAGCCTCTGGTGACACTGACGCAGGACCGGTACATTTCAATGGAAGACAACGTGCATCTGCCACTGTTGTATATGGCCTTCCCCACTGTCTATGTGCGCCATGCGGACGAAGCGCCGCTGGATATCCTCGCCGAGATCCTCGGTGGCGGTAATAACTCGCTGCTGTATAAAAATCTGGTGAAAACACAAAAAGCAGTGCAGGCGCAATCCGGCCATGGTTGTCAGGAACTGGCCTGTGAATTCACCTTATTGGCGTTGCCTGCTCCGGGTTCGGTTAAATCGCTGGCCGAGACTGAGCAACAAATCCGCCAGAGTCTGGCCGAATTTGAACAGCGTGGCGTCACCGACGATGACCTGAATAAAGTCAAAGCCAAGATGGAAGCCGCCAGTATTTTTGGCCTGCAAAGCGTCGAGGGCAAAGTCAGTCAGCTGGCCCTGAACGAAACCTTCTTCGGCGAGCCGGATTTAACTGGCGCCGATCTGGCCCGCTACCAGAATGTCAGCAAAGCCGATGTCGAGCGGGTTTATCAGCAATATCTCAAAGGCAAAGCAGCGGTCATTATGAGTGTGGTACCCAAAGGCCAGCGCCAGCTGATTGCCAAAGCGGATAACTTCACACCGGTCCAGCATGATTTTGGCGGCCCTTCCACGACTAAAGCCGAAGATCTGCAGCTGCGGCCCGTCAAAGACAGCCTAGACCGCAGCAAAATTCCACAAGCCGGTGCCAACCCGGCCATTGAGTTACCGGCCACCTGGCAGCAGAGCCTGAGTAACGGCATCCGGGTGCTGGGCGCACAAAGTCAGGAAACGCCCACCACCTCATTATTGCTGCGGATTCCGCTGGGCTTGTATGACGAAACACCAGCACAAGTTGGCATCAGCCAGCTGCTGGCGGCGCTGTTGGACGAAGGCTCCATGCTCAAAAGCACCGAGCAAATGAGCCTGGCGCTGGAAAAACTCGGTTCATCCATCAACTTTGCTGCCGGTGACGAATATCTTGAAGTGTCAGTACAAAGTCTCAGCAAAAACCTGCCGCAGACGTTAGAGCTGCTGATGGAAAAACTGCTGTTGCCGGGTTTTAACCCACAGGATTTCGAGCGGCTGCGCCAACAAACCCTGCAAGGCATTCAGCATGCAGGAAAAGATGCCGGTTTTATGGCCGCCCTTGCCGTGCAGCAACTGATGTATGGCGACCACATCAGCGCTTATCCAAATCAGGGCACGCTGCAGTCGGTGAGTCAGCTGACACTGGCAGATATCAAAGCTTATGCCGCACGGCTGTTTAAACCAGGTCGGGCTGAACTCATCCTGGTGTCTGACCTGCCACAAGCGCAGGTGCTGGCAGAACTGCAGCCACGTTTGCAACGCTGGCAGGGAGATTCAGCAGCGCGGCAAGTGCAAATCCCGGACGCTGTTGCCAAAGCCGGCACCATTTATCTGATTGATAAACCGGACGCGCCACAATCTGAGATCCGCATTGTCAAACGCAGCCTGAGCAAAGATTTTACCGGCGAATATTTCCGCGCCGGCTTAATGAACTTTGTGCTGGGCGGTAATTTTAACAGCCGGATCAACCTGAATCTGCGCGAAGACAAAGGCTACACCTATGGCGCCCGCAGTGGCTTCAGTGCCGACCGTTATGCCGGGATTTACAGCGCATCAGCGGCAGTGCGCGCCGACGTCACAGCGGCGTCTATTGCGGAATTCTACAAAGAAATCAGCCGCTATCAGCAACAGGGCATGACCGCGCAGGAGCTGGAGTTTATGCGTAAAGCCATTAATCAGTCCGACGCGCTGGCCTATGAAACGCCGGGCGCCAAGCTGGGCTTTATGGCGGCTATTCTGCAATATCAGCTGGCCACCGATTTTAGCCGGCAGCGCAGTCAAATCGTGCGCGACATCAGCCTAGACGAGCTGAATCAGCTGGCGAAGCGCCATCTCGATCCGGCGTCGTTTAGTGTCGTTGTCGTAGGTCCGGCGAAACAGCTGCGGCCGCAGCTGGAGCAACTTAAAACTATTGGCCTGCAGCTACAGGACTATCAGTTCTGAGGTTCCTCAGGTTGTACTAGCCCGCTGTTGCGGGCTTTTTTTACGGTTTTTTTTGCGAGATTTTTGCAAAAGCGCTGCCGCAAGCGCTGCAGACTGGTTATAGTCGGGTAACAACTGAAGATTTCACCGCAGTGCTTTTACAGTTGCGGACGGGAGTACGGATGGCGTCACGCTGGCAAATATGGAGCCTTAGCCTGTTTCTGCTGTTGCCGCTCTCGGTAACAGCGGTCATTGCCGCAGAACCGGTTGCCGCGGAGCAGCCACAGCCGCATCAGCTGCAAATTGCCACCAGCCTCAGTCAGTCAGAATTTTCCAGCCATATCGAACAGCAGCTGCGCCGGGCTTATAGCAGGCTTGGCTATCAGATGCAGCTGGTGCGGTTGCCGGCCGGACGTTCGCTGCAGATGGCCAACCGCGGTCTGTATGATGGCGAATTATTTCGCATTGACGGTATTCAGCAGGAGTTTACCGAGTTACGGCAAGTCCCGGTTGAACTCGCCCGTATCGAATTACTGGCCTTTGTGCGCACTGCTCAGCTGCAAAATCTGCAGCAATGGCCGCTGCAAAAGCAGCTACGCATTGGCTATGTCCGCGGTTTTCGTCTGGCCAGCCAAATGCAATATGCCGGACATCCGGTGCCAGTCACCACGCTGGAGCAAGCCGTAGGTATGCTTGAACAAGGCAAAATTGATGTGTTACTCGAAGATCGCCAATCGGTATTGAGTGTACTTCCGGAAAAAACTGAACAAGCCGGCATCTCGGCCTTACCCGGCGTGTTGGCCAGCGCGGGGATTTATCATTATCTGCATCAGCGTCACAGTACCCTGTTGCAGCCGCTGGCGACAGTGCTGAAAAAATCGCAGGCCGCTGATAAAGATAAACGTCGACTGCCAAAACCTGTGCAGTCTGGCGCCATCGACGAATAACCTCTGACTTATTACGAAGCGCACTGGAGCAAATCGCACCGGTGCTGCAAAAAAATCCCTGCCTGGCAGGGATTTTTATCATATCAAAGGGTTATTTCGCTAAAGACGCATCGCGAGCGGCTTTAAACTCTTTGCCTTCATACCAGTTTGGCCAGGCAGCAGTGTCATCGGCCAGCTCACGACCGACGCGGTAATACAGGAACATATCCTGCTGCGCGCCGCGTAAGTCCCAGCTGTCTTTAAACTCATCTTCGACTTTGTGGTAGCAGCACTTGGTAAATTCCACATGCTGGGCGATGCCCCACTCTTTGCCATGGTCAACACTGTCGACCCCACCTTTGGCGTACAGCATCGGCACGCCTTTTTTCGCCAGATTGAAGTGGTCTGAGCGGTAATAAGAACCGGCAGACGGATTGGTTTCAGGCGCGATGTAACGGCCCTGCTGCTCGGTGTATTTCTTCAGAATGCCTTCCAGCTCGGAATTACCATACCCAACCACCGTCATGTCTTTCATCGGGCCATAGACATTAATGACGTCCATATTGATGCCGGCGACGGTTTTATTCAGCGGGAAAATCGGATGATTGGCGTACCAGGCAGAACCTAACAACCCGCGCTCTTCAGCCGTGACAGCCACAAAAGCAATAGAGCGTTTTGGTTTTGGCTGCGCGGCAAAATATTCAGCCATCGCAAGCAACGCACCAGTGCCGGACGCATTATCCTGAGCACCGTTAAACACTTTATTCTTCGGATTGGCGAAATCCAGGCCGAGGTGGTCCCAGTGCGCCATATACAAAATCGCTTCATCCGGCTTTTCACTGCCTTCGATGATGCCGACCACGTTGCCCGACGTCAGCTCACGCACATTGCTTTTCACCGACACCGACGCTTTGATGCCCAGTGGAATTGGCGCAAAATCTTTGCTCAGCGCTTTTTTGCGCATCGAATCGATGTTCTCGCCAATAACCCCAAACAGCGTATTGGCCGACTCAGTAGTGACCCAGCCTTCAATGGCCGCGCGATCGGCGTTTTTGTTCGGATTGATCAGGTCAAACTTGGTGGCAGAACCACCGGCGACCACCTGCCAGCCGTAGGATGCGGCGTCGGTCTCGTGCACAATCAGCGCACCGGCAGCGCCCTGGCGGGCCGCTTCTTCAAACTTGTAGGTCCAGCGACCGTAATAGGTCATGGCATTACCGGTGAAGAGTTTCGGATCCTGGGTGGCAAAACCCGGGTCGTTGACAAACATCACCACGGTTTTACCTTTAACATCCAGACCTTCGTAGTCATTCCAGTCATATTCTGGTGCGACGATACCGTAGCCGACAAACACCAGCTCAGAATCTTTAATTTCACTGAATTCTGTGACGCGGGTGGTCCAGGTGAACATCTGGTCGCGGTATTTAAAAGCTGCCGGCGCTTTGTCGCCACTAAAGGTCATTTCCGACACTTCTTTCGGATCAATCTGTACAAGCTGCACCGGCTGGATATAACTGCCGTCACTGAGTGGCTTTAAGCCAATGCGTTTAAACTGCTCTGACAGATAAGCCAGCGTCAGTTCTTCGCCTTTGGTGGCCGGCATCCGCCCCTGGAACTCATCAGAGGATAAAGTTTTGATGTATTCAGCAAGCTTTGGGTTGAACTCAGTGTCCGGCAAAGCGGCCGGTGCTGCCTGTTCGGCTGTGGCTGCCGCCGGCGCTGCTGCGGTCGTGGCGGCCGGTTCCGGCTGCTTCTGACAGGCCGCCAGGCTCAGGCAGGCACTGAGTGCTAACCATGTTCCTGAAAACCAGAATTGTGGTTTCATAATTTCTCCATCACCTGGGGTGATTGTTGTCGTTATCAGGTTGCCGTGCTGACGCACGACGGCCTGATGTTACTAAAGCGGGCGCTGAAGTACCAGCACTGCCGGCCTCAACCCGTGCACACTTAAGCGCATCGACTCAGTTGGCGTTTGGTTGTAGCACGCCCCAGGCCGGCGGCGGCAACGGCACAGGCTGGCTCAGATCAAAGGCCACGGCAAATTCACGACCTGGCCGGCTTAAGCGGTAAACCAGCTGCTGACCGGGTTCCAGCGTAAAAGACCAGACATTGGCGAGCGCTGCCGTTCGACCAAGCGCTTCAAACATCAGTTTGCTGTAAGCATCGGCCGGAAAACGCACTGTCAGCGCATCGGCAGCGTCAGAAGATGCGCCACCATACATCGTTAACTCGTCATGGCTGCCGTCCTGATGACGGTGATCATGTTTGAGCTGTAAACCTTGCGGTAACTCGCGCAGCACCCAGGTGCGGGAGCGGTCTTCACCGACATGAAACGGCATCCGCACTTCACCGGCCCGGCAATTTGCCACATGTACGATGAGCGACTGGCCCGCCATCGCCGCATCTTCTGGCGCATTGGTAATAAGTTTGCCGGCAAAGGCTTTGCCACAATACGGTTGTAATGCTTGCAGCAGAACAGAGTCAGCCGCGCTGGCCGGGTACATCATCGTCACGCTGGCAAACAGGCTTGCCGCTGTCATCAATTTGGCAATGTTATGCATCAATCAGATCTCTTTACTATGGCTACAGGATAAGTTCGACTGAACTATGCTAGTTTTCGCGCTCAGGATGAAAGCAGGAGTAATTCAGTCTGTATGACGACTTTACCATCAAGTCAGAAACTCTTGCGGGTATTTGCTACCACTGAACATTTTGGCGTGGTGGCTGACACCCCTTATGGTTGCGGTTACCGTTTACAGGATCTGTCGGTGGCGGTCAGCTTTTTTGGCCATCATGTCTATTTTATCGCCGGTGATGCGGTGCTGGTCTTGTCGGAAACCGGCGCGGTAAGGCCGGAGCGCCCGCAGGCGGCAGACAATCAATATCTGCTGGAACTGATTGACCAGCTTGACCGGCGCTACAACGCTTAACGCCGTTGCTGCAAACGTATGCAACAGCGCCAGTTGCAGCAACACAGCTGCTGCGTGCTAGCATGCTTGTTATCAGGAACTTAAGCAAAAATGAAAAATGATGATGAAATTCAATTTATTAGCGTTAGTTTGCACGACAGCTCTGCTGCTCGGCAGCTGTAAACCGGCGCCGTCCGATGTCCAGACCAGTGCACAACCAATGCCGATGAGCACTCCTCCAATGCAGCAACCTGCCGGCAAAGTCGTCATTTATCAGGCATTTACCCGATTATTTGGCAATAGCAATCCAACCAACAAAGCCTGGGGCAGCGCGAGCGAAAACGGTGTCGGCAAATTTAACGATATCAACGATGCCGCCCTGCTCGCACTGAAACAAATGGGCGTGTCGCATTTGTGGCTGACCGGCGTGCCGCATCATGCGCTGATCGCCGATTACAGCGCTTACGGCATCAGCGCCGACGACCCGGATGTGGTCAAAGGCCGCGCCGGCTCACCTTATGCGGTGAAAGATTATTACAGCGTCAATCCGGACCTAGCGGTCGACCCGGCGCAGCGCATGGCCGAATTTAAGGCCTTACTGCAACGGGCCCACCGCCATGGCATCCGCGTCATTATCGACATAGTGCCCAATCACGTCGCCCGGCATTATCAATCTCTAGGCAAACCAGCCGGCGTGCGCGATTTTGGTGCTGACGACGATACCTCCGTCGAATACGCCCGCAACAACAATTTCTATTATGTGCCCGGACAAGCCTTTGAAGTGCCGGTCTATCCGGCCGGTTTCGCGCCATTGGGCGGCGAGGCCCATCCATTAGCTGACGGCAAGTTTGGCGAAAATCCGGCGAAATGGACCGGTAACGGCGCCCGCGCCGCGCGGCCGGATTTTAATGACTGGTTTGAAACCGTCAAAATTAACTATGGGGTCAAACCCGACGGCAGCTACGACTTTGACCGGCTGCCCGCCGACTTTGCCAATCGCCCGGCCGCCGAACATCAGGCGTTCTGGCAAGGCAAATCGGTGCCGGATTCCTGGCTGAAATTCCGTGATATCACCCAATTCTGGTTAGATGTCGGCGTAGATGGTTTTCGTTATGACATGGCCGAAATGGTACCGGTTGAATTCTGGAGCTACCTGAACAGCCAGATTAAACAGAAAAATCCGGACGCGCTGTTACTGGCCGAGGTCTATCAGCCGCAGCTGTACCTCGATTTCATTCAGCTTGGCAAAATGGATTACCTGTACGACAAAGTTGGGTTTTATGACAGCCTGAAACTGCTGATGCAGGGCAAAGGCAACGCTTCTGCCGTGCTGGCCGCGCAGCAACAGGTGCAGGACATCGACCGGCACATGCTAAAATTTCTGGAAAATCATGACGAGCAGCGTATCGCCAGTCCGGAATTTGCCGGTAATGCGCTCAAAGGCAAACCGGCGATGGTGGTGTCCACGCTGATTGGCACGGCACCGACCATGCTGTATTTCGGCCAGGAAGTTGGCGAGGCCGGTGCGCTGGCCAGTGGTTTTGGTCAGCCAAGCCGCACCAGTATTTTTGATTATGCCGGGGTTCCGGCGCATCAGGGCTGGCTCAATGCTGGCAAATATGACGGTGGCAATCTGACGCCGGCGCAGCGTAAGCTGCGGGAATTTTATCAGCAATTACTGCAGTTTAGCGCCACAGCACCTGCGCTGCGGGGTGAACTTTATCCGCTGCATCAGCAGCATTTACAGACGCCAGGTTACAGTGAGCAAATGCTGGCTTTTGCCCGCGGCAATGCTGCGCAACGCTTGATTGTGGTGGCTAATTTCGCCGATACCGCAGCGCGCTTTAAATTGCAGTTACCGGCTGAACTGGTACAGCAATGGCAATTAAACAACGGCCCGCTGACCCTCAGCGAATTGTTCAGCAATAACGCCATGACGTTGCAGGTCGACGCCGGGGTTGCCACTATGCCGCTGAGTCTCAAAGCCAACAGCGCACTGGTATTAGTGTTACCGGCGAATTAATACCCTGAGATCCAGGCGCAGCTTAACGGCTGTGCCTGCGCTTGCCCCCAGTTGTTTGATCGGCTGAATGTAAT